>NZ_JBHVEE010000244.1:0-6881 GCF_042802415.1 Streptomyces sp. NPDC057486
TCCTCCTTGACGCCCGGCACGGTGGTGAACTCGTGCAGGACACCGTCGATCCGGATGCTGGTGACAGCAGCGCCGGGGATCGAGGAGAGGAGCGTACGGCGGAGAGAGTTACCGAGGGTGTAGCCGAAGCCCGGCTCCAGCGGCTCGATCACGAACCGGGAGCGGAACTCGTCGACGACCTCTTCGGTCAACGCGGGACGCTGAGCGATCAGCATGGGGTGGTGCCTCCAGATTTCGGCGCCCGCTATTTGACGCCGTAGACACCGCAGGGTAACGGCAATACGACCTCACAAGAGGCCGCACCGCCCGACGCCGCCAGGTGCGGCTCAGCCGGCGGGAGAGTTGCCCGAAGCGCGCGGCTCCTTTGCCGTCAGGCCGCGGACCGGCGCGGTGGTGAGACGAAGAGGCCGAGTGCCTGCTGCCACGGGTGCACATCTCCGTGCCGCCAGCGCCTCAGCCGTCTTGCGGGCCGAGCATGCGTCCGCGTGTTCTACGGCGTGCGGAAGGACTGTGAACCGGGCGCCGTCGCCGGCTGGCGCGAACCACGCGAGAGCAGCCTTCACCAACGGCATCTCGATACGGCGCTACTGATCCGAGCACGTATTCCAGCCGGGCCCCTGATCCCGCGTCTGGGTGATGAGCCGCGGGGCCAGGGGCGAGCGCAGTCCTGTCACAGCACTGCCAGGCCCCGACAACACCCGCATCGCGTACGTGCAGACCGGCGGCGGGATCAGCGAGACCTGGCACGCCCCGGACTGCCCGGCGCTCGCGATCATGCAGATCAACTTTGAGGAGGGAAGCAAGCGGGGCCGAGAGCAGGACGCCTGGGCCCGGGGCGTCTTCCCCGCCGCGTACGAGCGGCGCAGGAAGGCCACCGCCGCGATGCCCGCCGCACCGGTGACGCGACAGAGATCACCTGAGCTGTCCTCGCTGGTTTCACCCAGGGGTTGGGCGGTGCTCCTGGTGCCAGTGGGTGCAACCGTCCCGCTTGCAGCTTCTAGGCTCTCGGCATGACGATGACACCGGCTGAACTCCAGGCGCAGGAATCCACGCTGGAGCTCCTCAACAACGAGGCGGCCTCGCGTCTGACGCGCCAGTCGGACTCACTGGCGAAGATCGACACCAAGGCCGTGTTCCTGATCGGGTTCGCGGCCACCGCCGCCCAGTTCCTGGCGACGCACAAGCACCACGACGTCCTCGCCTATATCGCCTTCGCCGCGTACGCCGTCACCCTGCTCACGGGAGTGCAGACGATCCGGGTGGCTGAGCACAAGGACCTGGAACCGCGCCCGATGATCGTGGCTCACGTCCGCTCGCCCAAGAGCCAGGTCATGATCGAGCTGGCCGCGTCTCGGGCATCGATCTTCGAGATGAACAAGCGGCGCCATGAGCTGAAGGCCCGGTACTGGGCGGTCAGCCTCTGGTCGCTGGTCGGGGGGCTTGGCCTGTCGACTGTCGCACTGCTGCTGCAAACTTGAGCCCATGAACAACGGACAGAACCAGGGGAGCGGTCAGCCCGTCCCCGCGTCGGCCTCTCCTGCCCCGGCCCCGGCGCCTCAGCAGGACATCGTCGACCTATACACCAACCCGGCGCTGATCGGGACCGACAAGAAAAGCGACACCAGCCCCACGCTCAACAAGGCGGTGCGACCGCAGAGTAATACCGAGACCCGCTGAGTCGGCGCTCTCACGGCCGTCGGGCCCGACTTGTGCCTGGCCTCCGGTCAGCGGCCGCTGGGATAGACGGTGTTCAGAGCCTACTGATGATGTGCTGCTGCCACCGGTGGAGCCAGTCGCCGTGTCCGGCCTCGCCGGTGGCGGGCACGGTCAGCAGGTCCTCGGGCAGGGTGATCTCCTCCGGCGCCCAGGTGCCGTCGTTGAAGGAGCAGGCCCACATGGCCTGGCGGGAGGAGTCGATGACTACGGCGGCGATGGCGCCGTCCTCGGTGAGCGCGCCGTCGTCCACGGCGGTGCGTCCGCCCTCGATCGCCTTGCCGCTGCTGCGGAACACCCTGACGGACATCCCCTGCGGGTGGCTCTTGCCGGTGAGGAGGTAGAGGGTCCACTGGGTGCCGACGGTGTCGGGCCACCGCTTGCGTGCGGCCTGTCGGGAGATGCCTGCGGCCAGGCCCAGGTCTGCGTAGGTGGCCCCGGCCCGGCCGGCGCGCGCGGCGGCGTCGGCGGCCAGGCGCTGTGCGGCGTGGGCGAAGGAGTACGAGCATCCGGCGGTGGGGCGGCTGAGCCTGCCGATCGAAACGCTGACGCTTCTGGGGCGGCCTGACTTGATGCTTTCGGTCCTGACGTCGGAGCCGGGCAGCGAGTCGGCGCAGCGGGTGCGGCCGGCGGCTCGTCTGATTCCATTTCGGGACCGGTCATCGGCCACGTTCCTGGTTGCCCCATGGGCAAGCGTGCTGGCGGCCTCGTGGGCAAGCCTTCGCCTGCCGTGGGCAAGCCTGCAAGTAACGGTTTCCTGAACTCTGTAGAGAGAGGGTGTGGTGGTGTCGCTTTCGGCCCCGGACTCGCCGCTCACGGCGGTAGCTTCTGACCATGGCTTGCCCCGGAAGCGGAACGGCCGGCCCGACCGGCCCGGCCTGAGATGTCTCTACCGCATCCCGAGATCACCTACATAGGGTGCGCTCAGTGCGGGACACCGATCGCGGGTCTCGATGGCCGGTACGAGTGCGCGGGTTGTGCTGGGTCAACGACTGGTCCGAAGGGGTACAGTCCGCTCCCCGAGACCGGGCGCCCGGCGTGAACTTTCCTCTCGCACCGGAGCTCTGCCGGTCTGGAGCCGAGGTGGGAAACGTCGTGGCCGACTGCCCGTGACACGGGGGACCAGACCGACGCCGCCACTCCAGCCTGAGGGAGCGAGCGTCGGCCTTTGCCGCGCGACGCAGCTGACCAGGGTGCGCCCACGCGGTAGTGACGCCCGGCAGCACACCGCTTATGGCCGGTCGGCGTATCGGTGCTCCTGGAGTACCAGGAGGTGTTCGGCCAGTTCCGCTGCCGTGGCGTAAATCTGGGAGACGAGTGCTGTGACCACGACCGCTGCCTGGTCGGCGGTGTAGATATCCGCGGGCTGGGGGAGGGTGCGCCGTTCCACTCGCCGTCTCTTCTCGTGTTCACGGTTTCAGCGTGGGGGTCAACGATCAGGCGGCCGGCTCGGCATCGGCCATCTGGTCAGGTACCTGCGTCCCGTGTGCAGACCCAGCGGATGTGCGGTTCTCCTGCACTCAGGCACGGATGAACTGTGCGGGTGGCGTGGGACGTTTGTTCTGTGGAAAGAATCGGCGGGCGGCGGCCCCTGGCACTCAGCCGATGTCGCGGGCCGGGGCCGGGGGTCGTCTGCGTGGCGGTGCGGGACATCCCTGCGGCAACCTTCGGGTGTACTCGGCGATTCCTCGGATACCCCGCATCCCCTCAAATTATATGTCCGGAATACGGCGTAGGCCCGGAAGCCAGGGGGGTTTCGTTGTGGTCGGGTTCCGGCTTGGGCCGGTGAACTGTTTCGCTGTGTTCGCCGGGGTGGGCGGCGCCGGGCTGTGGTCCCTCACCGCGTTCGGTGTGGCTGCCAGCGATGGCGTCTGGCCGGGTGGTTGCGGGCCCGGTGCCTTTGATCTCGGTCCAGTTCGCGGAGTGCGGTCCGGACGATAGTTGGGTGTAGGTGACCTCGGCGGGCCAGCGGGTTTGGGAGAGGACCAGGGTGACCGCGCCTTTCAGCAGGAGTGCTTCGCCGCCGGGTGCGGTCAGCCGGGCCGTCCACGGCCGGTCCGCGTCTGCCGGGCTGTGCTCCTGGGCGACGGCGACCTCGGCCCACACGCGGACCACAGTCCCGTCCGTACGCTCCACCGTGGCCAGCCCCTCGTAGGGCTCCATACTCCCCATTCTGCGCCGGCGCCGGTGGAAGTGATCGGTTGGCCTGCCCTGTGGACCGCCAGTAGTGCCCGCGCATCACTTACTGCTTCTCGGCCGCTGCCTTGCGTGTTCGCTGTGATGTCCCCGGTGGCGGGCGGGGAGTTGGAGGCGTAAGGGTGGAGTGGATGCGGTGGCCCGGTCAGGGGTGGTGCGCGGGGTGCGGGAATCGCCTCCCGGGCTGCCGCGGGCGCTGGTCGGGTTGGTGGGAACAGCGACCTCAAGGGAGGCGCTCGATGTCGTCAGGCATTGTCATTGCGATCATTGTTGCGGTCGTCCTCATCGTCCTTGCGGTCGGCTTGTGGATGGCAGTTCGTCGCCGGCATCTGCGGGATCGTTTCGGCGCCGAGTACGAGCGCACGGTGGAAGCCAAAGGTAGTCGCAGGTCAGCAGAGCGTGATCTGCGCGCCCGCGAGGAACGGCACGACGACCTCGATCTAAAGCCGCTCGCCTCGACTGCCCGTCAGCAGTACGCACGGGACTGGAACAGCGTGCAGGAGCACTTCGTGGACCGCCCGCAAGAGGCGGTCGGTGAGGCGGACCAGCTGGTGACCCGGCTCATGAAGGACCGCGGCTACCCGACCGAGGGATACGAGCAGCAGCTGAAGGACCTGTCGGTCGAACACGGACGCACGCTGGAGCATTACCGCGCCGCCCACGAAGTCAATGCACGAGCCGGCAGTCGGCAGACGACCACCGAGGAACTGCGGGGAGCGATGGTGCACTACCGCGCACTCTTCGACGACCTGCTCACCAACGGCGACAGGCCGGGGCAGCAACACGCCTGCCCCGGCGCCCGCGTATACCGGCGGGGCACGGATCGAGAGCCCGTCGAAACCCATTCGGACGAGGTGAACAAGCATGCAGCGCGAACACGGTGGAGCAGGCGACCACAGCAGCGCGACCGACGCGGGACTCAGAACCGAGGATCTCGCCCGGCCACGGGACGACCGGGACGCGGATCGTGGAACACTGCCGGCAGCGGCGGACGCTCCTCCGCCCGCTGTCGGCGCCGCTGAGGGCTCCCCGTCCACGGAGCAGGCCATGGCGGGCACTCCGGGCTCTTCTGCGCCAGAGCAGGGTCAGGAGAACGAGCCGCTTCTCAGTCCCGACGAGGCCGAGGCCTTCAAGTCCAAATGGCAGGCCGTGCAGACAGCCTTCGTCGACGATCCGCAGGACGCCGTCCGTACGGCCGACGCCTTGGTCGCCGAGGTCATGCAGACGCTGGCCCGGTCGTTCGCATCCCGCAAGGAAGGGCTCGAGGGCCAGTGGGGCCGGGGCGAGGAGGTCCTCACCGAGGACCTGCGCATAGCGCTTCAGCGCTACCGCTCGTTCTTCAACCGCCTGCTCAGCACATGACCATCGCGACTGCCCCGCCTCGCAGGCCGGCCCCATGGACCAGAGGGGAGAGTGCCTGCGGGTCCCGTCTGCGGGCCGCGGGAAGACCACAACTTTGTCGCCGCTGCAGGCACTCACGTGCCGGCCGCCGGAGTCTGACATGGCACTGATCACGGGACTGCTCACGCTCCCCGTTGCACCGGTCCGCGCTGTGATCTGGGTGGCGGAAGCTCAGCGTCGCTGCCGAGCACGAGGTCCACGACCCAGGAGTGCTCCGTGCCCAGCTGGCTGTACTGAACCGGGAGCTTGACGACGGAGATATCAGCACGGAGGAGTTCGAACCGGGAAGAGGAAAGGCTGCTCGACCGGCTGCATGCCGCGCAGTCGGCCCCGTACCGAGCGATCGAAGGTGACGCACTCATGGATGACACAGCCAAGGTGACCCTCGCGGCCGCAGTAGTGGGCGGCTATGTGCTGGGCCGGACGAAGAAGGGCCGGCTGGCGCTGACGATTGCGACGTATCTGGCAGGGAGACGATTCGGCCTTGAACCCCGACAGCTTGCCGCCGAAGGGATGCGCAGGCTCGGAGAGATTCCCCAGTTCGCCGAGCTGCAGGAGCAGCTGAAAGGGGAAGTCTTCGACGCAGGCCGTAAGGCAGTGGCTGCCGCCGCCGACCGGGGCATGAGTTCGCTGGCCGATGCCCTCAGCGACCGCACGGCCCGGCTCGGCGAGAGGCAGGAAGAGGAGGAGGAAGAGCCGGAAGAGGAGGAGGAAGAGGAGGAGGAAGAGCCGGAAGAGGAAGAGGAGGAAGAGGAGGAACCGGAAGAGGAAGAGGAAGAACCGGAGGCCGAGTACGAAGAGCACCAGGCTGAGGAAGAGGAGGAAGAGGAGGAACAGCCGGAAGAGGAAGAGCCGGAAGAGAGGCAGCCGAAGCGGCGGCGCAGTTCTCGCCAATCAGCCCAGCCCAGAGGAGGCGCGGCACGCAAGAAGGCCGCTCCCGCCCAGGGAGAGAAGTCTCGGACGGCCAAGAAGTCCGCGGCCCCGAAGACGGCCCCGGCGAAGAAGACGGCTGCGAAGAAAACCGCCCCGGCCAAGAAGTCCGCCGCCCGGAAGACGACGTCGTCGAAGAAGACGGCTGCGAAGAAGACCGCCCCGGCCAAGAAGTCCGCCGCCCGGAAGACGACGTCGTCGAAGCGAGCGGCGTCCAAGCGCGCCGATCGTCGGAGGTAGC
Source organism: Streptomyces sp. NPDC057486 (assembly GCF_042802415.1). NCBI lineage: Bacteria > Bacillati > Actinomycetota > Actinomycetes > Kitasatosporales > Streptomycetaceae > Streptomyces > Streptomyces sp. NPDC057486. Next base: position 6,482 of record NZ_JBHVEE010000244.1, read on the forward strand.
CAGTCATGACCAGGACGGAAACAGACCAGCCCACGGCACAAATGTCGGGTGCGGACCGGCTTCGCGAAGAGGCGTCCAACTTCCTCAGTGCACAGATGGAGAGGCTCGCCGAGAAGGCGGGCGACAAACTGACCGATGTCACTGAGCAGCTCACTGATGTGGCCGAGAGTGGATCGCTTCCCGCGATCGGCTCCCGCATTCTTCAGGGCGAATCCCCGCTGAAGGCATTCGTCGCAGAGAAAGCCAAGGGCGTTAAGGACAAAGTCGTGGGGAAGGCCAAGGAGGCGTTCGGCGGCGGAAAGGGGAAACGCAAGTCGAGCGGCCGCAAGGTCATGAACATCATCGAGGCTCTCGATGTGGGAGTGCCCCTGCGTGTCGCGTACGACCACTGGACGCTGTA
>NZ_JBHVEE010000245.1:0-6456 GCF_042802415.1 Streptomyces sp. NPDC057486
CTCGTGCAGCGGGCCGCACGGCTGTACGTGTGGGGTCTTGCCGGACCGAGCCTGCCGGGCCGGCCTCGAGCCGACCCGGCAGGGGCAAGGATCCCCTGGGCCCGGGCAGCGATGAACCGGGACCAGAAGCGGTCGGCGCGCTGGGGCGCCGGGTCGATGTCGGCTTGCTTCAGGATCTGCCGGACGGAGGAGCGGCGACCTTCCAGCCCAGGTTGAGCAGTTCGCCGTGGATCCGGCGATACCCCCAGGTGTCGTTTTCGCGAGCCAGGCGCGACACCGGAGCACGCAGTGCCTCGGGCTTGGCCGGGCGGCCTGGGCCCCGGTGCGGATTGGTCCACTTCTTCGCGACCAGCCTCGCGTGCCGGCGCAGCACGGTACGTGGGGTGACCAGCAACTTCAGCGCCGAGCGGTGACGCTTGGTCAGCAAGCGGAGCAAGGCGGCGAGCACGGTGCGGTCCCTGCAGGTGAAAGCCGGCTTGGGGCTGCTGCGCTGCAGGACGGCCAGCCGGTGCCGGAGCATCAGTATCTCGACATCCTTGGCCCGTGGGGTGCCATAACTCTCGTACCTGCTTCGACCTGGGACTTCGAGGCCCGCCTCCGATCATGGCATGCTCGAGCGCCGTGGCCCTCCGCATGGTCCATCTCGCCTCTGTCCGCCTCCTCGGGCTGCTCCTCCTGCTCCCTCGTTCCCAACGAGCCCAGGACGTCCAACTGCTGGCGCTGCGCCACGAAGTCGCCGTGCTGCGCCGCCAACTCGGCACCCGGCCACGGCTGTCCTGGCCGGACCGGGCCGTACTCACCGCCCTCGCCCGACACCTCCCCGCTTCGCTGCGCCGCCCCCGGCTGGTCACCCCCGGCACCCTGCTCTCCTGACACCGCCGCCTCGTCCGCTGGAAATGGAGACAGAAACCGGCGCGCACCGACCGCCCGCCGATACCCGAGCAGCTCACCGGCCTGGTCCTGCGGCTCGCCCGCGAGAACAGCTCCTGGGGGGCTACACCCCCGCATCCAGGGCGAGCTCCGCCGCCCGGGCCACCGTGTCAGCGCCTCCACCACCCGCCGCTGGGTCCAGAAACAGCGACGCGGCTGGCCACTCCTCCACCCCCACCAACAACACCTCCGGCCTCGTCAGCACGTGAGCATCACCTCCGGCAAGCCCGACACCGCCGGCCCCCGGGGCCGACCAACTTCTTCAACCAGACGCGGCCGGCGAGGGCTTCCGAACTGAAACACAGTCCTCAACTCCGGAAGGACAACAACTCTCACGTGATCACCGAGACCGTGCCTGCACTGTGTCCACGCCCTGCCCGAACCGGGACGTCCAGCCCGGCTCCGGGCCGGCCCGGCGTTCCGGACGGCTCGCAATCATGCAACGGCCCCTGTTATGAGATCGCTCCCTCCAGCACCGTGATGTCGGCGATCGGCGGCCGACCGTACAGGGCGAGGATCTCGTTGGCGAGGGCGATGGTCTGCAACGGGTTGTCCTGCTGCCGGTGGGCCTCGATGCCTGCGGCGAGCAGCTCGGTGGGCACAGCCCCCGCATCGAGGAGGACGCGCCACTCCGCGGGTGGGAGTTCCAGATACTCAAGGTGGGTGAGCCGGGCGATCTCACAGGGATCGGCGAGAGTACAGGGATAGGCGGAGAGGGTTCGCAGGCGCGGCAGGCCGAAGACGGGGGCGAGTACGACGCACCAGTGCTCTCAGAACTCGGCAATATTTTGACGCCTTGGCACCGTGAGGTATCTACCGCCTTGCCGGCACCCGAGCCTGAACCAGGGAACCGACCAAGGCCGGCTGACCGCTGCAGGCTCCAACTTGATGGTCCTCCGCCCGCCGGGCGGAGGACCATCAAGCGCTGCTCCAGGGGATATTCGGCGTGAGCATTTCGTGGATGCATCGGCGCAGTCCGCTGTTGGAGTCGACCGGTGGGAGCCATGGCACCCGCTGAAGTACATCGCTGCGTTGATCGGTACTCGGGCCGGGGCTGTGACCTGCTGCGACCAGATCGACTGAGATGCGTGGCGACTCGAAATCTCAGCTGATCTGGTCCGGTGCGTGCAGACACCGCCCAGAGTCTCAAACGATCTGGATCGCCCACCACCGAGTCTCAGCAACTTGATCGACGCAAGCTGCCCTGGCTCGTAGCCTCTCGCTGTGATCGACACGACCGAGGCCGATGACGCCTTCAACGACCGGTGTGCGAACGCGGCGCGCACTCTCGCTCCGTGCGTCGACTACTTCATCCACCGCATCGCGTTCGACGCCTTCCCCGCGGACGAATCACTGGAGATCACCCTCCGGGGTCGCCCGCGAGGCCGCCACGACATCATGATGCGGCGGGCGACGGCGGGTAGTCGTCGACGGTCACGGAGTTGTAGAGGCGTGCGCTCCTGGTGGTGAGGCGAACGAGGGCGCGGCTGGGGCCCGCGGGCAGGGCGGACATCAGGCGTGCGCCCTGGGCCAGTCCCCACACGCCGAGGCGGGACGTGGGGATCAGGGTCTTCGCCGCGCTCAGCGCGACCGCGCGGCTGCCATGCACGTGCTCCGCCATCACGCGCTCGTAAGCGGGGAAGGCGCGCTCGTGGTCACCGCCCGCCCGTGCCAGCTCTCCGGCGAGGACGTACGCGCCGACGACGGCCAGGCTGGTGCTGCCGCCGACGGCCGGACCGGGACAGTAGCCCGCGTCGCCGACGAGCGTCACCCTCCCCTGCGACCAGGCTTCCATGCGGAGCTGGGTGATCGAGTCGAAGTAGAACGCCGGGGTGCGGTCGAGCTCGTCCAGCCAGCGGTCCACGTGGGCGTGCATGCCGGCGAACGCACCGCGCAGCAGCTCCTTCTGCCGGGGCACGTCGCGGTGGTGGTAGTCGAGTTCGCGCTCGCTCCGGAACAGGAACAACGCTCGCGCGTCGCCGAGGTGCCGCGCGCCGTACATGCCGGCAGTGCGGCCGACGCCGACGTGGATGAGGAGTTCGCCGTCGAGGTCGGAGATGTTCGGCAGGGTCAGCACCCCGAGGTAGGCCCCGATGAAGGCGTTGCAGCGGGATTCCTCATCGAAGACGAGGCGGCGCACGTTGGAGTGCAGCCCGTCCGCGCCGACGACGAGGTCGAAGCGGCGCGGCGCGGCGTTTTCGAACCGCACCTCGCCGTCGGGCGAGATCGCGGTGATCGAGTCGCCGAAGACGTACTCGACGTCGTCGCGTGTGGCGTCGTAGTAGATCTCGCTCAGATCGTCGCGCATGATCTCGACGTGCCGGTCCGAGGTGGCGCCGAAGATCTTGGAGAGGTCCGCCCGGACGGGACGCCATGAGCCCTCCCGGTAGACGGTCATCCGGTTCGTGCCGGTGGCCCGCTCCTCAACACGTGGGAGCACACCCATCTTCTCCGATATGTTCATCGCGGGCCGAAACAGGTCGACCGCGTGGCCGCCGGTCTTGCGCAGAGCCGGCGCGCGCTCGACGACGGTGACCGAGAAGCCGTGCCTGGTGAGCCAGTAGGCCAGCACCGGACCGGCGATGCTGGCGCCGGAGACGAGAATCCGCATGGCACCCCTCATTCTCATTCAGTCCACCCGTTTGGCGTGGATCGCGGTGAAGGCAAGCAGGGGGGTGGCGGTCCGCGGCGGATCCTCGAGCAGGGGCGAGTGCCCGAGACCGGGCAGCAACTCGACCTTGGCGCCCGGAACGGCGCGGTAATCGGAGGCGGATGAGGATCGCCATCTGCGGTCGTCCTCGCCGAAGATCACCAGTAGCGGCTTGCCCAGGACTGTCAGCCGATCCGGCAGCGCCCGCTGTTCCAGGTAGGAGCGGGTGGCCCGCATCGACGTGGTGAGCGAGTGGTGGGTCATACCACGTACGTCGTCCAGGAGCTCTTCTGGGATCTGGTAGCCCGCGCGGCTGAAACCCGTGCTCGCGAACTGCCGGAGCTGGTCGTCGGTCGGCGGCCACTGCGGGAGGCCGATTGCGGCGGACTCCGTTGCGATGAAGGCGTCCAGGCTGGGTCCGGTGTTGATGAGCGCGAGCGCGGTCACCAGGTCGGGTCGCTGTTCGGCGAGGGCGGTGACGACGGCGCCGCCGCTGGAATGACCGACGACCACGGCGTGCTCGACGCCGAGCCGGTCCAGTGCCACGCCGGCCCGACGTGCCTGGTCCGGGATCGCGTAGCTGCGGTCAGCCGGTTTGGCCGACCGGCCGTGCCCGAGCAGGTCGATCCGGATGACGCGGTGAGATCCGGTCAACAGCGGAACCATCGGGTTCCACGAGCGGGTCGAGGATGCGGACCCGTGGATGAGCAGGAGTGCGGGGGCGTCGCAGGGGCCGTCCTCGCACACGTAGATGTCACCGTCGTCCAGCGACAGGGTCGAACTCTCGGTGGCCTCGATGCCGCCATTCACATGTGGTCCGCCGTCAGAAACAGTCATGAGCCCACTGTCTCCGCCGGTACCCGCCGATGGATTGGACAAATGTTCCCCTCAGTCGGCTCACGTAGCATGGGATGGTGCAAACGTTCAGGCACGATGCAGCTGTGTGGGACGTCGCATGCCCGCAGCGGCCCAGCCGGGTGGCCGGACTCACCATGGCCGGATTCCGTGTCCGTGAACTGGACGCGCTCCGGATGGTCCCGCACCCGGCCGTGACGCTGCTCCTGGAGTTCGGCGCCGGCTCGCCCATCCTTGACTGTGCCGCAGGGCGGCAGCAGCGCGGAAGCATCGTCGCCGGGCCCGGGCTCGGATCCGGAGGCACGGTCCGGGCACGGGGAGAGAACGTCCAGTGCGTGCAGGTGCGCCTGTCCCCGGTGATCGCACGCGCGATTCTGGGCGCCTCCCCCACCGACCTCGACGGCGCCGTCGTGTCCCTGGGCGACCTGTGGGGCCGGGAGGCGTCCCGGATCCGCGAGCAACTCGGCGATGTCTCGTCCTGGCAGGATCGCTTCGTGCTGACGGACGCGCTGCTCGCCCGCCGGCATGAGGCGGGGCCGCCGGTGGACCCGGAGGTGGCCTGGGCCTGGCACCGGATCATCGTCAGCCGTGGCCTGACCCGGGTCGACGGACTCGCGGCCGAGGTCGGATGGAGCCGTAAGCGGCTGTGGTCCCGGTTCCGGTCGCAGCTCGGCCTGCCGCCCAAACGTGCCGTGAAGCTGGTCCGCTTCGACCATGCCGCCCACCGCCTGGTCGCGGGTGAAAGCGCGGCCCAAGTCGCGGCCGACACCGGCTACGCCGACCAGTCCCATCTGCATCGGGACGTCATGGCGTTCACCGGGGCGACCCCCGCGACCGTGGCCTTCGAGCCGTTTCTCGCCGTTGACGACATCGCATGGCCCAGCCGCGGAACAACCGCATTCCTCACCTCGCCAGGGAGCTCCGGCTTGATCGCTGGCCGGAGGTGAGACGGCTACCGCTGTGAACTCGGCTGGAGGCCGCCGACGTCTGGGTCGGGGTTAAGGGGGGCGTGACGATCCACGGCAAAATCACTCCTCAGCAGAGTTCGAGTACAAACATGCAGGGCGCCGGCTGGGACGGGATCTCGGGGCGGTGGTGTGGGGGTGGACGGCCAGGCCGCAGGGACCGGAGCGGTCAGGAGGATGCGGCCGTGTTGCGGACAAGTCGCACGTTGTCGTTCAGGCCGTGGTCCATGCCTCGCTCGCGTTCGAGCTGGATCATGGCGGAGGAGCGGTAGTTGAGGATGTAGGCGCGTCGGTGGGCGTCGGTGGTGTTGCCGCGCGAGTAGTGCAGGGTGTGGCCGGCGTGTGCGGCGGCCTCGCCGGGGGCCAGCGGGACGGGGGTGGCTCCGGGCTCGTCCTCTGAGCACTCGCACTCGATCGCGCCGCCGCCCTTCCCCGCCGGCCAGTGCGGGCGCAGCGGTGTCATGTGTGAGCCGTGCACGTACCAAATGCAGCCGTTGTCCAGCGTCGCGTGGTCGAGCGACACCCAGATCGACACCGCGCGCTTGTCCGGCAGGTCGACCCAATAGCCCGCGTCCTGATGCCATGGTGTCGGGACCGCGGTGCGCGGAGCCTTGTCGATGAGCATGTCGAAGTCCAGGACCATGTCCTCGCCGACGAGTTCCCGTGCCAGGGTCAGGGCCCTGGAGTGCAGGGGCAGATCGAGCAGTTCCGGGCAGAGCACCGACGGCCACATGATCTGGGTGATGTTCTCCGGGGCACCGCAGGCGGGGGCGGTCCCGGTCCCGCTGCCGAGGTCGGAGCGCTTGTCACCCGTGTCGATGCTGCCGTTGAGAAAACGGTCGTAGATCTCGCGGTAGACCACGACCTCGTCCGGCGTGAGCAGGGTTCCGAGGTTCAGGTATCCGGCGGCGTCGAGGGCCTCACGTCGCTGGGAGGAGGCGGTTGTCATCATGCCTGAACGCTAGATGATCGATTCCAAGGGCTTTAGTGGTCGTATGCGGTCAGTGCGCGCATGATCGGTTGGCTTGTGTGGTCGTTGTGCCAGATAGCGGCCGT
>NZ_JBHVEE010000246.1:0-6454 GCF_042802415.1 Streptomyces sp. NPDC057486
GCCCGGCCGTGTGCCGCACGGCAGGATGGGATCCCGTGACCGTCATCGACATCCCCGGTTCCAAATCCGTCACCGCACGCGCCCTGTTCCTGGCTGCTGCCGCGGACGGCATCACCACCCTCGTGCGCCCACTGCGCTCGGATGACACCGAGGGCTTTGCCGAGGGCCTTTCGTCCCTCGGTTACGAGGTCGCGCAGGAAGCGGACCGCTGGCACATCGGGGGCCGCCCGGCCGGACCCGCCACCACCGAGGCCGACATCTACTGTCGCGACGGCGCCACCACGGCCCGCTTCCTGCCGACCCTTGCCGCAGCCGCAGCCGCAGCCACCGGCACGTACCGCTTCGACGCCTCCGCGCAGATGCGCCGCCGCCCACTTGCCCCGCTCACCGAGGCCCTGCGTACGCTCGGCGTCGAGCTGCATCATGAGGCTGTCGAAGGCCACCATCCGCTGCGGATCGTCGCCGCCGGGATCAAGGGAGGCGCACTCACCCTGGACGCGGGGCAGTCCTCCCAGTACCTGACCGCACTCCTGATGCTCGGGCCGCTGACCGCGGAAGGACTCCGGATCACCGTCACCGACCTGGTCTCCGCCCCGTACATCGAGATCACCCTCGCGATGATGCGCAGCTTCGGCGTCGAGGTGGCCCGCAGCGGCCACGACAACAATGTCTTCACCGTGCCGCCCGGCGGTTACCGGGCCACTACGTACACCGTCGAACCCGACGCCTCCACCGCCGGCTACTTCTTCGCCGCCGCAGCCCTCACCGGGCACGAGGTCACCGTCCGCGGCCTCGGGACGGACGCACTCCAGGGCGACCTGCGGTTCGTCGACGTGCTGGGCCGCATGGGCGCCGATGTGCGCACCACTGCCGATTCCACAACCGTCCGCTCCGGTGGCGAGCTCTCCGGCCTCACCGTGAATATGCGCGACATCTCCGACACCATGCCGACGCTGGCGGCGCTCGCCCCCTTTGCCTCGGGGCCTGTGCGCATCGAGGATGTCGGCAATACCCGGGTGAAGGAGTGCGACCGTCTGGAAGCCTGCGCGGAGAACCTCCGGCGCATGGGCATCACCGTCGATACGGGCCCCGACCGGATCGAGATCCACCCCGGCACACCCCGCCCCACCGAGATCGCCACCCACGGCGACCACCGCATCGTCATGTCGTTCGCCGTTGCCGGTCTGCGCGTTCCCGGCATCACCTACGACGACCCGGGTTGTGTACGGAAGACGTTCCCGCAGTTCCATGAGGCGTTCGCGGATTTCACGGATCTCACGAACCGTTAGGGTTCCCGGGCCCACGCCACCCGTGGGAGATTTCATGTTCACGCCGCCCACCCCCTCTGCCGTCAGCTCACCAGAAGCCGAATTCCGGAGTTCGGACGGGCGAAGAAGCCGACGCATGGAGCGGCTGCCTCACCTGAAGCGGGTCCGAGCGGAAGCGCCTGTGTGCTCACCCCGTGACGACGTAGCCGCTCCGGGAGTCCTCGACGCCTGAGCATGGGGGCGCCATCACCCGGACTGCCTGAACTACCGACGTCGACCCGGCGAGCGGAGCGCGATTGCGTGCGTACGTGAGTGATTCGCATGACCACAGCTTCATCGATCACCGGCCGCCGACGCCCCTGACGAAAGTAAGGAAGGATCCTGACGAAGGGTCACTGTCCGTGGCGGCAACGGTCCATGATGCTTCTGTGGTCGACGGAGCGAGCCCGGACCACGGGCATGCAGCACAATCGGGCATCGGGCGAGACCTGATCCAGAACGGCAGAACCAAAGGGACATGGGGACCGGCAGCGAAATGGGGGCAGCGATGTTCGGTGTGCGGGATCAACGTGGGCGGCGGCGTCGAGCGCCGGCCGTGATGGTTGCGGTCGTTATGGCCCTGGGTGCGGGCGTGTGCAGCAACGAGGAGGCGTCCGGTCGGTCCGACGACTCGAGGAAGGGCACGTCCTCTGCGGCGGCGCACGCGCCGAAGACGCTCACCGAGGCGCAGCTGAAGGCGGTCGCGTTCACCGAGGGCCAGGCCGTCGGTGAGTACACAGCTTCCCCCTGCGCACTCGACGGTCCGCCCAGCGATGCGTGCACCGCAGATCCAGCCAGGTGTCAGCCGCACGTCAGCCTCGCGGGCGAGGGCAGTGACTGCGCCCCGGCCGCACAGGTCATGGACATGGGCGGCATTCCACAGGACGTCATGGCCGCGCAGTGGGCGAAGTTCCGCGCATCATGATCTCCGCACTCGCCCAGTTGATCCGGCACGCCCCCACTGCCGTCGTCCCGGCACTGCTGGACCGTCTCGAAACACAGCAGCGCGAGGAGCTCCTCGCCGGCCACACCACGACACCGGCCGTCGTCGAGTACGTACTCGACGGCGGAACCACCGGCGATCGAGTCGCCCTGGCGCGCAACAGACAGACCGAACGAGGCGTACTGCTCAGGCTGTTGGAACACCAGGAGTACGAGGTGGACCGAGCGGTGTATGCCCACCGGCGTACCACCGGCATCATGCGTCGTGCCATCGCTCCTGCCGCGCATGTACCCGAGCTGGGCACCCGGGAGCTCATCTCACTCTTGAGAGGCCATCAACGCGTTCGCCATGCCCTGCGGATCCTGGACGCTCCGCACCGCCTCCACCTCGGTCTGCTGGTGGCCGAGCACCGGCGTGAGCCACTGCCCCCGGGCGCCGTCGAAGCGCTGATCCTGAGCGATGAGTGCCCGCGCGAGGTGGTGCTCGCGCTTCTCGACACCCGGGGGACTCGCTCGTACGGCCGCTGGTGGTACCGCCCGGCCGTGCGAGCGGTCAGGACCGGCGCGATCACCCCCGCCGAACTGGTCCGACACCATGCCCCGCTCGACCGCACCCTGCTGCTGCCCACCGTTGAGGTACGGGGAGGGCTGCGGTGGAACGACGCCGAGCGGGCTGCGGTGCAACGCGAGATCGACCGCGTCCTGTCCGTGCCCGACGAGGGTCGCCGAGGCGCCGCCCGGCCCCGTGGTCGCGACCTGGCACGCCTTGGCGGTCAAGCCGACCGGGTCAGGGACGCCGCAGTCGCGGACCTCGCACACATCGAGGGGTGGTCGCAAACGGCCCGGCGCAAGCAGGCTCTGGTCGCAGGCCTGCTCACCGGCGACGATGTGATCCTCCACGGCGCACCGGCGCTCCGGGCCCTGGACGAGAGCTGGTGGCTCGGTCACCTGGAACGCTTCGATCTGCCCGGAGCCGTCGAAGCCGCCCATGCTCGCGCCACGGCGCTCACCCGTGCCGCCCTGGGCGAGGACGTCGACGCCTGGTGGGCCGCCGCCCGGAGGCTGCCGGAATTCACAGGAACACTTCCTGAGCTGCTCCTCCCGGAGGTCTCCGGGGACGCGCTGTCCGCCTGCCGGGCCGATGCGGCAACAATGGGGGGCATGAGCGACAGCCCAGCCCCCCTCGCCGACCCGCACCTCGTCTTCGACGCAGTGGAAGGACGCCGGGATCTCGTCATCCTCGGCTCCACCGGGTCCATCGGCACCCAGGCCATCGACCTGGTGTTGCGTAACCCCGACCGCTTCCGCGTCACCGCGCTCTCCGCCGCGGGCGGCCGGGTTGCCCTCCTGGCCGAGCAGGCCCGGCAGCTGAGGGTGCGCACCGTGGCCGTTGCCGCGCCGGAGGCGGTGCCGGCCCTGCGCGAGGCGCTGCGTGAGCAGTACGGGGCCGGTGAGCTGCTGCCCGAGATCCTGGCGGGGCCCGACGCCGCCACGCAGCTCGCCGGGAGCGACTGCCACACCGTGCTCAACGGAATCACCGGCTCGATCGGTCTGGCCCCCACGCTCGCCGCGCTGGAGGCGGGCCGCACGCTCGCCCTCGCCAACAAGGAATCGCTGATCGTGGGCGGGCCGCTGGTGAAGGCCCTGGCCAAGCCGGGCCAGATCATCCCGGTCGACTCCGAGCACGCCGCGCTCTTCCAGGCGCTCGCCGCCGGCACCCGGGCCGATGTCCGGAAGCTTGTCGTCACCGCATCCGGCGGCCCGTTCCGGGGACGGACGAGGAGCGAGCTGGCGAGCGTCACACGCGAGCAGGCGCTCGCGCACCCCACCTGGGCCATGGGCCCGGTGATCACGATCAACTCCGCCACTCTGGTCAACAAGGGACTGGAGGTCATCGAGGCGCACCTTCTCTACGACATCCCGTTCGACCGGATCGAGGTCGTCGTCCACCCCCAGTCGTACGTTCACTCCATGGTGGAGTTCACGGACGGCTCCACCCTCGCCCAGGCCACCCCGCCGGACATGCGCGGACCGATCGCCATCGGCCTGGGCTGGCCGGAGCGCATCCCGGACGCGGCACCCGCTTTCGACTGGTCGAAGGCGTCCACCTGGGAGTTCTTCCCGCTCGACAACGACGCCTTCCCGTCCGTGGGCCTGGCCCGACACGTAGGAGCGCTCGGCGGCACCGCGCCGGCGGTGTTCAACGCCGCCAACGAGGAGTGCGTGGACGCTTTCCTGTCAGGACAGCTGCCGTTCAACGGAATCATGGATACGGTCACGGCGGTGGTGGCCGAACACGGCACCCCTCCCACGGGAACTTCACTCACGGTCGCAGACGTCCTGGAAGCGGAGAGCTGGGCACGGGCCCGGGCTCGGGAACTCTCGGCGAAAGCGACAGCGGAGGCGCGCGCATGAGTATTACGACGGTCCTGTTGACGATTCTGGGCATCGTCGTCTTCGTCATCGGCCTGCTGTTCTCGATCGCCTGGCACGAGCTGGGACACCTGTCGACCGCGAAGCTCTTCGGGATCCGTGTCCCGCAGTACATGGTCGGCTTCGGTCCGACCATCTGGTCGCGGAAGAAGGGCGACACGGAGTACGGGATCAAGGCGATCCCGGCCGGTGGCTACATCCGCATGATCGGCATGTTTCCGCCCGGTCCGGACGGACGGATCGAGGCGCGCTCCACCTCGCCGTGGCGAGGAATGATCGAGGACGCCCGAGAGGCTGCTTTCGAGGAACTCGAACCGGGTGACGAGAAGCGCCTCTTCTACACGCGCAAGCCGTGGAAGCGCGTGATCGTCATGTTCGCCGGACCGTTCATGAACCTGGTCCTGGCTGTAGCGATCTTCCTCGGTGTGGCGATGACCTTCGGCTTCCAGACGCAGACCACCGAGGTCGCGGGCGTCCAGAAATGCGTGATCGCGCAGAGCGAGAAGCGGGACAGCTGCAAGAAGAGCGACCCGGTCTCGCCCGCGCAGGCCGCCGGACTGAAGAAGGGCGACAGGATCGTCGCCTTCGACGGTCAGAAGGTGGACGACTGGGCCACGCTCTCCGACCGCATCCGCGAAACCATCGGCCCGGCCACCCTCACGGTCCAGCGCGATGGCCAGGAGAAGACCCTCCACGCCGTGCTGCAGAAGAACTCGGTGGCCAAGAAGGACTCCAAGGGCGAGGTGATCCCCGGCAAGTACGTCCCGGCCGGGTATCTCGGCTTCGCAGCCCAGACCGAGATCGTTCCGCTCTCCTTCAACGACTCGGTCGTCCGCATGGGCGACATGATCGAGAACGGCGTCGACTCGATCATCGCCCTCCCGTCCAAGATCCCGGACCTGTGGAGCGCAGCCTTCGGTGACGGCGAGCGAGCGGCCGACTCCCCGGTCGGCGTCGTGGGCGCGGCCAGGATCGGCGGCGAGGTGATGACGCTGGACGTCCCGGCGACGAACCAGATCGCGATGATGCTGTTCCTGCTGGCCGGCTTCAACCTCTCGCTGTTCCTCTTCAACATGCTGCCCCTGCTGCCGCTCGACGGCGGGCACATCGCGGGAGCGCTCTGGGAGTCCCTGCGCCGCAATGTGGCGCGGGTCTTCAAGCGCCCCGACCCCGGCCCCTTCGACGTGGCCAAGCTGATGCCGGTCGCCTATGTCGTCGCCGGTGTCTTCATCTGCTTCACCCTGCTCGTCCTGGTGGCCGACATCGTCAATCCGGTCAAGATCTCCTGACGGGCCCGAGGGAGGGCCGGCCCGAGACATGGGCCGGCCCGGAGCGTCGACCGGTCCGGCGCGCCCAGGGGCCCGGCGTCTGCCCGGCCTGGCGCGTCGGCCTGCCACGCGTCGCGACGGACGACCCCGGCGCGACAATCGGGCGGATCGAGCCCGGTGAACCACAGGCGGTGACCAGGCGTACATCTGATGCCGGGTGCCTCTGTTTGTACGGACTTCGGGATGCGGTGTGCTCCGGGCTCCCCCCGGTGCCGTAACCTCGAAGGTCGGAGCCCGCCGATCTCGGGACCTTGATCCACACCTTGGGGATGCTCAGCGCATGACTGCGATTTCTCTCGGAATGCCGTCCGTTCCGACCAAGCTCGCCGACCGGAGGGTCAGCCGCAAGATCCAGGTCGGGTCGGTGGCGGTCGGTGGGGATGCGCCGGTGTCGGTGCAGTCGATGACCACGACCCGTACGTCGGACGTGGGTGCGACGTTGCA
>NZ_JBHVEE010000247.1:0-6373 GCF_042802415.1 Streptomyces sp. NPDC057486
GGCCGGTGCGGGGTGTGCACCGGCCACCCGGCTTCCGGGTCCTACTTGACCTTGATCTGCTCGTACACCGGGACGCTGAACTGGTTCAGCGCGACGTTGGTGATCCGGTCCGAGTAACCGGCGCTGCCGTTCTGGTACCAGAGCGGGATGACGGGCATCTGTTCGGCGAGGACCCTCTCCGCGTCCTGGAACGTGGCGACGGCCTTGGCCTTGTCGGACTCGGCGTTGGCCTTGTCGATCAAGGAGTCGAACTGCTTGTTGCTCCACTTGCCGTCATTGGACGAGGCGTTGGTGTAGTAGGTCGGCTGCAGGAAGTTCTGGATCAGCGGATAGTCCATCTGCCAGCCCGCGCGCCACGGTCCGATCAGCTTCTGCTGGGAGACCTGGCTGCGGAAGTCGGCGAAGGTGCCGATCGGGGCGCCGACGCAGGCCTTGTTGTTGCCCAGCGCGTTGTTGATGCTGTTGCAGACGGCGTCGACCCACTCCTTGTGCGAGCCGGTGTCCGCGTTGTACGAGATCTTCAGCTGGCCGCCGGGGATCCCGCCGCCCTCCTGGACCAGTTTCTTGGCGTCCGCCGCGTTGTACTCGCACGGGGCACCGCAGAGCCCCTTCTTGAAGCCGCCCTCCTCGCCGAGGACCGGGGAGGTCCAGTCGGAGGCGGGGGTGCGGGTATTCCGGAAGATCTGGCTGGTGATCTGGTCCCGGTTGATCGCCATCGACAGGCCCCGCCGGACCTTGATGCCTCCGGGGGTGTCCCACCTCTTGTCGTAGAAGGGGAAGGCGATCGTCTGGATGATGCCGGCCGGGGTGTTGATGTAGCGGTCGCCGAGGTCCGCCTTGACGTTCTTCAGCTGCGCGGCCGGCACGTCGTCGACGAGGTCGAGGTTGCCCGCGACCAGGTCGGTGTAGGCGGTGTTGCTGTCCGTGTAGACCTTGAGGTCGATGCCGCCGTTCTGCGCCTTGTCGTCCCCGGGGTAACCGTCCCACTTGCGCAGGCTCATCGAGGAGCCCTTGGTGTAGTTCTCGATGGTGTACGGGCCGTTGCCGATGGGCTTGGACACCCAGGCGGCGTGATCGGTGAAGAAGGCCTTCGGCAGGGGTGCGAAGGCCGGGTAGCCGAGCGTGTCCGGCCAGAGCGAGAACTTCTGCGACAGCTTGACCGTGAAGGTCTTCGGGTCGACGACCTTGAGGCCGGAGAGCGTGGTCGCGGAGGCACTGCCGGTGTTCGGGTGGACCTTGTCGTAGCCGTCGATGTAGCCGAAGAAATAGGCGTTCTTCTGATTGTTCTTCAGCAGGGCGCCGTAGTTCCAGGCGTCCACGAACGAGTGCGCCGTGACCTTCTCGCCGTTGCTGAAGGTCCAGCCGTCCTTCAGAGTGATGGTGAAGTTCTGCGAGTCGGTGGACTCGATCTTTTCGGCCAGCATGTTCGTGGCCGCACCGGTCTTCGGGTCGTACTTCTTCAGCCCCCGGAAGACCATGTCGAGGACTTTGCCGCCCTGCACCTCGTTGGTGTTGGCGGGCTCGAGCGGGTTCTGCGGGTCACCCCAGGAAGAGCTCACAATCCCATTGGCGCCACCGCCACCACCGCCGCCCCCGCCCCCGCCGCCGCAGGCCGTCGCCGTCAGGGCAACGGCAACTGCGCAAGCGGCCCACTTGGCTTGTGTGGCTCCGCGCATGGAAAGCCTCCTTATCGGTCCTCATCACGCTTAGAGCCAAATATCACCTCATCAACAGATCAACGCATCAGCACTACGGCCGCCCGTGGTACCCCGTCACCGGAACGGCCGGATGCCCCCGCGCAACGAAGGAGACACACCAGGGATCGGACACGGACCCGCGATCCGATCAGGGGCAACCCGCGCCGCCCGTGCACGGCGGCCCTGTCCGCCGTGCCCGCTGCTGAAGGACCACGGACGGGTACGTGAGCGAAGCACCGCCGCCGGTACAGGTGACGGGCGGCCGTGACAGCCTCTGACGGCCCGCCACTGTCCGGAGCTTCCGGTACCGCCCCGGACGTCCCGCGGGCATACGCCCACCGGGACCGCCCGGAGTGACTGTGCGGGCACACGACAGGGCGCCCGGAACCGTGTTCCGGGCGCCCTGTCGGTGTATGCCTGTCGAGGCAGGGTCACGCCGCGCCGACGACGTCCTTCTCCTCGGCGAAGTGGCAGGCCGACTCATGCGCGGCCGGGGTGTCCGAGGACTTGAAGCGCTCGGGGATCGCCAGCAGCGGCACCTCCGTGGCGCACTTGTCCTCGGCCTTCCAGCAGCGGGTGCGGAAGCGGCAGCCCGACGGCGGGTTCGCCGGCGACGGGACGTCACCGCTGAGGATGATCCGCTCGCGGCGCTCACGGGCCTCCGGGTCCGGAACCGGGACCGCCGACAGCAGCGCCTGGGTGTAGGGGTGCGTCGGGTGGTCGTAGATCTCCGTGTCCGTACCGATCTCGGCAATCTTGCCGAGGTACATGACGCCGACCCGGTCGGAGATGTGCCGGACGATCGACAGGTCGTGCGCGATGAAGAGGTAGGAGAGGTTGAACTCGTCCTGCAGCTTCTCCATCAGGTTGATGACCTGTGCCTGCACCGACACGTCGAGCGCGGAGACCGGCTCGTCGCAGATGATGATCTCCGGGTTGAGCGCGAGACCGCGGGCGATGCCGATGCGCTGGCGCTGACCGCCGGAGAACTGGTGCGGATAACGGTTGATGTACTCCGGGTTGAGACCCACGACATCCAGGAGGTCCTGCACCTTGCGGCGCCGGTCACCCTTCGGGGCCACCTCGGGATGGATCTCGAAGGTCTCCCCGATGATGTCGCCGACCGTCATACGGGGGTTCAGCGAGGTGTACGGGTCCTGGAACACCATCTGGATGTTGCGGCGCACGGCCTTGAGCGCGCGACCGGACAGCTTGGTGATGTCCTGGCCCTTGAAGAAGACCTCACCGGCGGTGGCCCGCTCCAGCGTCATCAGGAGCTTGGCGACCGTGGACTTGCCACAGCCGGACTCACCCACGATGCCGAGTGTCTCGCCCTGGTACAGGTCGAACGAGACGCCGTCCACGGCCTTGACCGCACCGACCTGCTTCTTGAACAGGATGCCCTGGGTCAACGGGAAGTGCTTGACCAGGTTGCGGACCTGAAGGATCGGTTCGCCCTTCGACACCGGCGCCTCGATGGCGGCAACGGCCTCCGCCTCGGTGGCCGCGTCGACCGTCTCCACTTCGGTGACGTTCGGGGTGGCGTCCACGGGCTCCTTGTTGATGTCAGCCATGGATCGTCTCCTTCCAGAAGTGGCAGGCGCTGCCGCGGCCGACCAGCTCGATGCCGTCCTGCTCGGTCACCGGGCGCAGGGCCGGAATGTCCGTACGGCAGATGTCCTGCGCCATCGTGCAGCGCGGGTTGAAGGCACAACCCGAGGGCACGTGCAGCAGGTTGGGCGGCAGCCCCTTGATCGCGAAGAGCTCCTGGCCCTTCTGGTCCAGCCGCGGGATCGACTCCAGCAGACCCTTGGTGTACGGGTGTGCCGGGCGCTTGTAGATCTCGTGGACCGGGGAGGTCTCGACGATCCGGCCCGCGTACATCACGGCGATCTTGTCCGCGACGTCGGCGACGACACCGAGGTCGTGCGTGATCAGGATGAGACCCATGTTGTACTCGCGCTGGAGCTCGGCGAGGAGGTCCATCACCTGGGCCTGCACGGTCACGTCGAGCGCGGTGGTCGGCTCGTCCGCGATGATCAGGTCCGGCTCCAGGGCCAGCGCCATGGCGATCATGATGCGCTGGCGCATACCGCCGGAGAACTGGTGCGGGTAGTCCGAGACCCGGGCCTTGGCGGCCGGGATCTTGACCTGGTCCATCAGATCGATGGCCTTGGCCGTCGCGTCCTTCTTGGACATGCCCTGGTGGACCCGGAACATCTCGCCGAGCTGGTAGCCGACGGTGAGCACGGGGTTCAGCGAGGAGAGCGCGTCCTGGAAGATCATCGCGATCTTCTGGCCACGGATCTGCCGACGCTCCTCGTAGGACATCTTCAGCATGTCCTGGCCGCGGAAGAGGATCTCCCCCTGGGGGATCTTGCCCGGCGGCATGTCGAGGATGCCCATGATGGCCTGCGCCGTCACGGACTTGCCGGAGCCGGACTCGCCGAGAACGGCGAGCGTCTCCCCTGCGTTCACGCTGTAGTTCACGCCGTTGACGGCCTTGACCACACCGTCGCGGGTGTGGAACTCCACATGCAGGTCACGGACGTCGAGCAGCGGGCCGACGTGGTCGTCACCCGAGCGCGGGGACGGGACTTCGGGGGTCTTGTCGATGGTAGTCACGTACGCCCTCCTTATCGCGACTTCGGATCGAGGGCGTTGCGGACGGCTTCGCCGAGCATGATGAACGCCAGAACGGTGATGCTGAGCATGATCGACGGGTACAGCAGGACATGCTGTGCGACGCGGATCTGGCTGAGGCCGCCGGAGATGTCGATGCCCCACGAGATCGTCGGGTCGGCAAGACCCAGCCCCAGGTAGGACAGGGTCGCCTCGGCCGAGATGTACACACCCAGCGAGATGGTCGCGACGACGATCACCGGGGCCATGGCGTTCGGCAGGATGTGCTTGAACAGGATCCGGGGCGTGCTCGCACCCAGGGCCCTGGCGGCCTGGACGTAGTCCGACTGCTTGATCGTGATCACGGCACCGCGCATGACTCGCGCGATCTGTGTCCAGCCGAGGAACGCGAGGGCGAGGATCACGACCCAGACGGTGCGGTCGCTGAACGCCTGCAGGACCACCATGCTGCCGAGCAGGAAGGGCAGTCCGAGGAAGATGTTGGTGAACCCGGACAGGAGGGCGTCGACCCAGCCGCCGAAGTAGCCGCCCACCATGCCGATCAGGCCACCGAACACGGTCACCACCGCGGTGACGGAGATACCGACGATCACCGAGGCCCGGGTGCCGTAGATGACACGCGCGTAGACACTTCGGCCCTGAAGGTCGTAACCCAGCCACTCGGGCGATCCGACCTTGCCGAGTTCGGGCTTGCTCAGGAAGTGGTGCACCAGGTCGCCCCTGGTCGGCGAGGCGCCGGTGAAGAGGCCCGGGAACGCCGTCATCACGAGCAGGATCACGATGAGGACGGACGAGATGATGAAGTACCAGTTGGAGCGCAGGTCGATCCAGGCGTCGCCCCAGAGGCTGCGGGCCTTCTCCGCCTTCACGGTCGCCGGCTCCGCGGCTGCGTTCTTCGGGTCTTCGGTCGCGGGTGCGGTCTTGATCGCGTCAGGCATAACGGATCCTCGGGTCCAGGACCGCGTACAGCAGGTCGACGAGCAGGCTCATGAAGAGGTAGACGAGCACCAGGATGGTGACCAGGCCGACCAGGGTGGTGCCCTCGCGTCGGACGATCGACTCGTAGATGGTGCCGCCGATGCCCTTCACGTTGAACAGGCCTTCGGTCACGACCGCGCCGCCCATCAGGGCACCCAGGTCGGTTCCGAGGAAGGTGATGACGGGGATCAGCGAGTTGCGCATCAGGTGCACACCGATGATGCGGCGCTTGGGAAGTCCCTTGGCCACGGCGGTACGCATGTAGTCCGAGCGCAGGTTCTCGGCCATCGTCGTACGCGTCAGTCGCGCCACGTAGGCGAGGGAGAGCGACCCGAGCACGACGGCCGGTGCTATCAGCTCGCCCCACGTCGCCTCGTTCGAGACGTTCGGCGCGATCCAGTCGAGCTGGAACGCGAACACCGACTTGATGATGAAGCCGAGAACGAAGACCGGGATCGAGATGATCAGCAGGGTGAAGACCAGGATCACGTTGTCCGCGAGGCGGCCGGCGCGCAGCCCGGCGACCATGCCGAGGCCGATACCGAGAACGATCTCGATGAGGAACGCCATGGCGGCCAGTCGCAGGGTGACGGGGAACGCGTCACCGAGTACGTCCGTGACCGGGCGACCGCTGGCTATCTGAGTGCCGAAATCACCATGCAGGACAATGCCCGACATGTAATTCCAGTACTGCTGCAGGATCGGTTGGTCCAGCCCCAGTTGGTGCCGCATGGCGGCCAGGGTGGCAGGGTCGGCACCCTTGTCCCCGAAGAGTCCCCGCACGGGGTCGCCGGGCAGGGTGTAGACCATCAGGAAGATCAGCAGAGTTGTCCCGATGAAGACCGGGATCATCTGGAGCAGTCGTCGTGCGACATAGCGCCCCATCATGCCTCCATGTAAATAGGCAAGCAGCAGCCGACGGGCCCTCCCCCGTCATCGACCCCTCGTAAGGGCGTCGACGTCGTGGGAGGGCCCCCCGGCCACGGCGTGCAGGATGGTGTGGGACCGATGTCAGTGTCGGTCCCGCACCGGCCCGCGGACTACGTCGTCGGTTA
>NZ_JBHVEE010000248.1:0-6289 GCF_042802415.1 Streptomyces sp. NPDC057486
CTCCGGGAAGGAGACGGCCCCCGCTTCGCGCTGCCCCCGCACCGGCGCGCTCCGCACGGACCGGTGCGATCAACCGGAGCGCGTCTCCAGGGGCGTGGGGCCGGGCGCGAGCAGCAGCTCGCACGCCATGCGCAGGTCGGACTCCGCGTCGGCCGCGGAGATCCGCTCGTTGAGCCGCGACTGCAGGACGCCGTACCAGAGCAGCGTCAGCAGCCGGACGCGGGTGAGGTGCTGCTCCGCGGGATGCTCCACCCCCCACGCCTTCAGCATGAGGTCGCGGAAGCCGGTGTCGACGCGCGTCACATCGGTGACGGTCGCGGCGCTCGCGGAGTTCGCCGACTGGATCATCGCGGTGGCGAGCGTCGGATGGCGCAGCAGGTTGTGCGTGGCGCTGGCCAGCGTCTCGAAGACGGCGTCCACCGGAGAGGTGTCGGCGCCGCGCTCGGGCAGCCGCGCGCCGAAGCCCTCGATCTGCTCGGCCATGACCGCCGTGAACAGGTGGGTCTTCGACGGGAAGTAGCGGTAGAGCGTGCCGATCGCCACTCCGGCGGCCTTGGCCACCTCATGCATCTGCACGCGGTCCAGATCCTGCTCGGCCGCGAGCTCCGCGGCCGCCCGGAGGATGCGCAGCTGACGCGCCCGCTGACCAGGAGAGCTGGGCTCGGCACCTGCCCTGGCCTCGGCGATTCTCGGCACTTCTCCCCCTGAACGGTCGCATACAGGAACAACGTCCGAGGATACGCGGCAAGGGGTGGGAAAGGGCGCGGGGTAGTCCCGCTCAGCGCGACCGGGCCCGCACCCGGTGGCGGCTTCGGCAGCAGGACCCGGCTCGTTTCCGTACGTGACTGCCTGCCCGCATGGGAGCCGGTCCGTTCAGGCGTCCGACCGGGCCCGTCTCCTCCCGGTGAACGGGACTGCGCGTACCCGCGATGACGGCACTTCTTCTTACGCTGACCGGCACATGACGACCGGCCAGGAGGAAACCGCATGTCCATTGCCGCAAGCAGTCCGTCCCCAGCCGAAGGATGGGACGCCGAGTGCGACGTCCTCGTGGTCGGTTCGGGAGGCGGCGGCTGTACCGGCGCCTACACGGCCGCAGCCCACGGACTGGACACGATGCTCATCGAGAAGACGCCGCTTTTCGGCGGCACCACCGCCTACTCAGGCGCCTCCCTGTGGCTGCCGGGCAACCAGGCGCAGCAGCGGTCCGGACTCGACGACAGCGCACAGCAGGCTCTCGGCTACCTGCGCGCCACGGTCGGCGAGCGCACCAGGGCGTCACTGCAGAAGTCCTACGTCGACCACAGTGGGGACCTGGTCGCGTTCCTGGAGGAGAGCCGTCACCTGCGCTTCCGCTACGCGGCGTTCCCGGACTACTACGACGCTCCGGGAAGGTTCGACCGGGGACGCTCGATCGTGCCGGAGGAGATCGACGCCGCGGAACTCGGAGACCTGTTGGACCTCCTGCGCCCCTCCTGGGCGGCCGACCGCCTGGGCGCGGATCTGCCCCGGGCCCGACTGGGCGGCGGACAGGCCCTGATCGGGCGTTTCCTGCTGGCCCTGCGGGAGACGTCCCGGGTGCGGCTGAGCCACAGCACCGCCCTGGACGGGCTGATCCAGGAGAACGGCCGCGTCGTAGGCGTCCAGGCTCTGCGGGACGGCCGCCCGCTGCGTATCCGGGCCCGCCAGGGCGTCATCCTGGCCGCCGGCGGCTTCGAGGGCAGCGACGAGTTGCGCCGGACGTACCAGGCCCCCCGGGATGCCCGGTGGACCATGGGGCCGACGGGAGCCAACACCGGGGACGCGCTGCGGGCAGGTCGCTCGGCCGGCGCGGGCACCGACCTGCTGGGCGAATGCTGGTGGTGCCCCAGCGTGGCGCTGGACGAATCCACCGCGTCCTTCACCCTCGGCGCCAGGGGCGGCATCTTCGTCAACGCCCAAGGACGCCGGTTCGCCAACGAGTCCCTTCCCTATGACCGGATGGGCCGCGCCCTGCTCGCCCAGGAGGCCGCCGGCAACCCCCTGCCCTGCTACTGGATCTATGACGGCACGACCGAAGGCCTGCCGCCCGGTATCGTCAGCGCGAACCCCGGCGACGCCCGGCCGTACCTCGACAGCGGCGTGTGGAAGATGGCCGACACCCTGGTCGGCCTCGCGGAGCAGATCGGCGTCCCGGCCGCGGAACTCACGGCGACGGTTGAGCGGTTCAACAGCTTCGCGGCGGCCGGCGTGGACGAGGACTTCCACCGCGGGGAAGACCCCTACGATCGCTTCTTCGCGACGGGTGAGGGCGCGAACCCCAATCTTGTGCCGCTGGAGAAGGGGCCGTTCCACGCCGTTCCCGTCGTACTCGGCGACCTCGGCACCAAGGGCGGCCTGACCACTGACGACCAGGCCCGCGTGACGACACCCGGCGGCGACGTCATCCCGGGCTTGTACGCGGCGGGCAACACCATGGCGTCCGTGAGCGGACTGGTCTACCCGGGCCCGGGTGTGCCCATCGGCTCGGCGATGGTCTTCGCCTACCTGGCGGCCACGGACATCGCCCGGCAGCAGACGAACTGACCGGACCGCGGAACCGGCTGGATGCCTGCTGCGAGCCGCCCCCACCAGATGAGGATCCCGACCAGTGGGATCCCGTAGCCGCACCCCCGGCCGCCCGGCCTATCGTCCCCGGCACACCGCGTTCCGAAGGACGGCCGTCGCGCCGGGGCAGGAAGGAAGCCGATGATCGACAAGAGCGTGTACGGGCCGTGGGCGGTCGTCGCCGGCGGATCCGAGGGCGTGGGGGCCTCCTTCGCGCACCGGCTCGCCGACGCCGGAATCAACCTGGTCCTCGTCGCACGCAATTCGGGACCGCTGCGGCGGACCGCCGACGAGGTCCGCGCCAAGGGCGTCGAGGTGCGCACCCTCGAACTCGACCTCCTCGACCCCCGCGCACTGGCATCGATCCGCAAGGCGACCGATGACGTCGAGGTCGGACTGCTGATCTTCAACGCGGGCGCCAACAGCTACGGCCACGAGTTCGTGAGCAGCGACCTCGACCGGGTCCAGGGCGTGATCGACCTCAACATCACCGCCCAGCTCGCCCTCTCGCACCACTTCGGCGCGAGCATGAAGGAGCGAGGCCGGGGCGGCATCATGCTCGTCGGCTCGCTCTCCGGCTACCTCGGCCAGGCGCAGATCAGCATCTACTCAGCCGCGAAAGCGTTCAGCCGGGTTTTCGCCGAGGGGCTCTGGCTGGAGTTGGAGCCGTACGGCGTGCACGTCCTCGAACTGGTCCTCGGCGTGACCCGCACCCCCGCGATGGAGCGGGCCGGCCTGCGCATGGACCTGCCCGGACTGCGGGTGGCCGAACCCGACGACGTCGCGGAGGAGGGCCTGGCCCATCTCGCCGACGGTCCCGTGTGGGTCGCCGGCGGCAACCAGGCGGCGGCCGAGAAGCGCAGCGGCTTCCCCCGCGCCGGACTCGTACGCGGCGCCCACGAGGCGTCCCGGCGCCTGCTCCCGAGCTCATGAGGGGCCCGCTGACGATTCCCGGCGCGCTCGACCTCGCCGCGACCACCCGTCCGCGGACGGAAGCGGTCGTGGACGACGAGGTGCGGCTGACCTACGCGCAGCTGCGCCACGAGGCCCTGGCGGCCACGAGGTCGTTGCTGGCGCTCGGCGTCCGGCGCGGCGACCGGATCGCCCTGTGGGCGCCCAACAGCCACCGCTGGGTGGTGGCCGCCCTCGCCGTCGCCGGCGCCGGCGCGATCCTGGTACCCGTCAACACGCGGTACAAGGGCGACGAGGCGCGCTGGGTGCTCGAAAAGAGCCGGGCGCGGCTCCTGCTGGTCGAGAACGGCTTCCTGGGCAACGACTACCTGGCCATGCTCGGCACGGACGCCACGGGGGAGACCCCGGTCCCGGGGCTGCCCGATCTCGTCGACGTGGTCACGCTGGGCGGTCCGGCGGATTCCGCCGCGCGGCCGTGGGTGGCCTTCGTGGAGCTCGGCAGCCGGGTCCCGGAGGACGAGGCGGTCGCCCGGTGGGCGTCCGTACGGCCCGACGACGTGTCGGATCTGCTGTTCACCTCCGGGACCACCGGCAGACCCAAGGGCGTGCTGACGAGCCATCAGCAGAATCTCTCGACCTACCGGGCCTGGTGCGGCCGGACCGGAGTCACCGGCGACGACCGCTACCTGATCATCAACCCGCTGTTCCACTGCTTCGGCTACAAGGCGGGGGTCCTGGCCTGTCTGCTGCAGGGCGCGACGATGGTCCTGCAAGCCGTGTTCGACGTGACGAAGGCGATGACCGCCATCGAGGCGGAGCGTGTCACCGTCCTGCCGGGCCCGCCCACGATCTACACCTCGATCCTGGACGCGCCGGATCGGCCCCGGTACGACCTGAGCTCCCTGCGTCTGGCTGTGACGGGCTCCGCCGTGGTACCGATCGCCCTGGTGCAGCGGATGAGGGCCGAACTGTTTCCCGTCGTACTCACCGCGTACGGCCTGACCGAGTGCTGCGGCACCGTGACCGCGTGCGCCGTCGCGGACGACGACGAGACCGTGGCCCTGACCGCCGGCCGGCCGATCGACGGCGTGGAACTGGCCGTCGTCGACGGCGAAGGCCGGACCGTGCCCGTGGGGCAGGACGGCGAGGTCCTGGTGCGCGGTTACAACGTCATGCTCGGCTACCTCGACGACCCAGGGGCGAGCGCCGAGACCGTCGACCCGGACGGCTGGCTGGCCACCGGTGACGTGGGACGCGTCGACGAGCGCGGCAACCTGACCATCACCGGCCGGTCGAAGGACATGTTCACCGTCGGAGGCTTCAACGTCTACCCGGCGGAGATCGAGCAGGTGCTCAGCCGGCACGACGCCGTCGCCGAGGCCGCGGTCGTCGGCGTCCCGGACGACCGGCTGGGCGAGGTCGGACGGGCCTATGTGACCCTGCGGCCGGGCGCGGACGCCGCAGCCGCCGAGCTGATCGGCTTCTGTCGCGACAGGCTGGCGAACTTCAAGGTCCCGCGCGAGGTCGTCGTGCTCCAGGAGTTCCCGCGCAACGCCTCCGGCAAGGTCCACAAAGCCGGGCTCCGGAGCACATGACGACGCACGGACATGGAGGACTGCACGATGGGCAACGAGGTTCTGGAGTCGGTACGCGCCCTGCTCCCCGCGATCGCGGAGCGGGCGCAGACCACCGACGAATCGCGGCAGGTTCCTGAGAAGACGATCCGCGAACTCGTCGACGCCGGCGTCTTCCGGATGCTCAGGCCCCGGCGGTACGGCGGGCTGGAGGGCGACCCGGTGGACTTCTACGAAGTGGTCCGGGCGATCTCCGCCGTCTGCTGCTCGACCGGCTGGGTGGCCTCGGTGCTGGGCGTGCACCCCTGGCAGCTGGCACTGTTCGACCGGCAGGCGCAGGACGAGGTGTGGGGCGAGGACCAGGACACCCTGGTCTCGTCGGCCTACGCGCCCGTGGGCCGGCTGACCCCGGTCGACGGCGGCTACCGGCTCTCCGGCCGGTGGAGTTTCTCCTCCGGCTGCGGGCACGCCGGATGGGCGCTGCTGGGGGCCCTGGTCGTCGGGGCGCAGGGCCGTCCCGTCGACTTCATGACGGTGCTGGTACCCCGCTGCGACTACCGGATCGAGGACGTCTGGGACGTGGTGGGGCTGCGGGGCACCGCCAGCAACGACATCGTCGTGGAGCCGGTGTTCGTCCCGGCTCACCGCGTGATCCGCAACTATGAGCAGGCGCAGCTGAAGGGGCCCGGCCAGAAGGTCAACCCCGGGCCGCTGTACCGGCTGCCGTTCGCGGCAGTCTTCACCAGTGCGATCACCGCTCCGGTCATCGGCGCGGTGGCCGGCGGCTACGACTCGTACATCTCCTTGATGAAGGAGCGGGTCCGGCTCAGCCTGGGCGGCGGCAGGTTCGTCGAGGACCCCTTCGCCCAGGTCGCGATCGCGCGGGCGGCCTCCGACCTCGACGCGACGCTGCTGCAGATGGACCGCAACCTGCGCGAGCTGTCGGCACTGGCGGCGGAGGGGCGGGAGATCCCCGTGGAACTGCGCCTGCGCACGCGCCGGGACCAGGTGCGGGGCACCGAGCGGGCCGTCGCCGCGATGGACCTGCTGTTCAAGACGGCGGGCGGCAACTCGCTGCGCCGGGGCAACCCCATCCAACGCGCCTGGCGGGACGCCCACGCAGGCAGTGTGCACGTGGCCAACGACGTCGAACGGGCGCTGGCGATGTACGGCCGCGGCGCTTTCGGGCTCACCGTCGAGGACAACCTGGTCTGATA
>NZ_JBHVEE010000249.1:0-6202 GCF_042802415.1 Streptomyces sp. NPDC057486
AACCACAAGTCGTCGTCCACGATCCACCGGCGAGTACTCACACACTCCCGAACGGTCGAATCGTCACACCGGTCACGGCCGACCAGGCCACTTCAGCAAGATCCTGTTACGAGCTCTAAAGGTGCTATACACGCCGCAATAGTCCGCTCTGTGGACGATGCGCAAAAGTTTCAGTCGGGGAACCGCTCCTCCCAGCGGGCCTGGACGAGACGGGAGGACAGACGCCGATAGGTCGGCGCCGTGTGCGGGATCAGGCCCTCCGCGACGAGCCAGTAGTAGCGCTGCCGGAGGGAACACCCGCCGGTCTGGTCGTAGCTGGTGACGATGGCGGCGGCCCGTTCAACTGTGCGCGGCCACTCCACGTGAATTGTTCTGGCCAGCTTGGCGCCTGGCGCAGGTTCGTGGAGCCTGGGTGTGGAGACAGCAGGTCAGGGCACTTCGCGTTCACCATTTTCCCATGGTTTTCCCGTGGGAAAACGGCGGCGGGCCGAAACGGCTTGGGACGGCTCGGGACGGGGTGATCCGGGCCGAAGCGCTGAGCATCCACGCAGGTCAAAGGAAAGCCGCAGGTCAGCGCGCTGCGAGGGGCCCACTGTGCGGGGGCTGCGGCCGTTCCTGTGTATCTGCAACCCTGACCTGCGGTGATGGTCGGATCTTGGCTGGTTCCTGTGGCGTAGTGGGAACACCCCGTGGAACACGCGGCGTGACCTCGGCTCACGGCGAGTGGTCCGGGGACCGGCAGATGCCGACCCTCCCTACGGGAGGCGGGAACGTCGGGGTGTGCCCGGTCCTATGCCGCTTCGTACCGATGGGCCCGGCCACCGCGCCATTCGATCCAGTGCGGGTCGTCGAGGCAATGCTCGGCGTCGTAGATCCCGGCCCGCCGGAGGAATTCGACGAGGTCGCGGTCGTCGTGGGCGAGTCCGGCGATCTCTCCGTTGATGGTGACCGCCCGGCCGCCGGACGGTGCGGAGCGATGCACGACTATCGGGGCGCTCATCATGCATCCAGGGTGTGCCCGCTCGTCTGCCGGTGCGCGCCGCGCATCACGCAGTTTCGTATCTGTGCGCTGCGGCTCCCTGCCACCGGACCACGGCTGGGTTGTCGAGGATCCGTTTCGGGTCTTTCAGTCCGGCGTCGGCGAGGAACACGATGAGGTCGTGATCGCTGTGAGCGAGTCCGAGCCGTTCGTCACGATTGTTGATGTGCACGATCACGGGGCGGGCGCCGGACGGGGTGGGTGGCTGGATGGTGATCGGTGGTGTTGCCATAACTCCAAGGGTGGCCCGGGGCGGCGGCGGGCGCATCCGGCCGGCCCAGGTGCGAAGAGTCTCGTCCGGCGTGGGTGTCGGGGTGCGGGCGACGGCCCGGCTGCCCCGGCCCTGCCGGTACTTCCCGTATTTCCGGCCGACGTGGCGAGGGACGACAACGGCGGTCCTGCCGAGCGCGGTCAGCTCGGCGATCGTCCCGGCACCACTGCGTCCCTGCCGGAACAGGGCGGATCACGAGCGGTGGCGGAGCCGGTGAGGGCGCTGTCGGTTCGGCGAGGTGGCACCAGGGCATGCGACCTCAGCAGCCCTGACCCCTGAGGGGCGGGCGCGTACGGGATTTCAGGGCCCCCGGGGCCAGGCGACGGACCTTGAGCGCCCACGGCAGTCCTGTGCCATGGAGGGCTCGCCGAGGACGGCGAGGAGTGCGACCAGGAGTGGTGCGAGTGGTATGCGTTGGTGGCGAGGTCGCGCCAGTGTGCCCTGCACGTCTGGCTGGGGGGCACGAGGTGGCGAGGCGACCGTCATCTGCGCCCCTCCGGCATCCAGCGGTCGCAACGGCAGTGGAAACGCGTCCCAGGTTGCCGGGACCTGGCATTGCCGGGCCCCGCCAGGTCCCACGACCATGTGGGCAACCCCGGAACGGGCGTCACGCGTGTTCCGGACCTCGCCTGATCTGAGAGCGGAGCGGACTCATGGCATGGGTGGTCGGGGCGGGCATGCTCATGGGGCTGCTGGCGATCGCATCGGGGGTCGTGACGCTCCGGACCGGGTGGATCCTGCCCGCGGCGCGCCGCCACGTCACCAGGCCCCGGCTCCACGGCGTCGGCGCCCTGGCAGCGGGCGCATGCCCACTTGTACAGGGCCTCTTCTACTTCCGAATCCTGCCGAGCATCTCCTGGGAAATCCGCTTCTTCGGCGGAAACGCCCTTTTGCTCGCTGGTCTCCTCCTCATTGCCGCGAGCCAGCTGCTGTCTCCCCGCCGAAGCCCGGACCGTACTGATCCCTCAGGCGTCTAAAGGGTGTGGGAAACAATGGACTTTGTGGGAGGTGGCGGGACCGCCGGCAGATTGTGCAGGGCTGCGGTGCCACGCGAGTACGGCGTTCGCCGCGCGGCCACTCGAAGCCGAGATCAGCCGCGCTCCGATTCAGAAGAGGAACATCGGACCAACACCGTTCATCGGGAGTATGACGGCCGGGGAAATCCTCGAATCCATCGCCGTTTTCGCCGACGGGTCTCCGGCGCACGACGTTACTATCGCGCCCCGTCCATCCGACTGAGACCGCGAGGTACCCGTGGCGCCCCTCAGCAAGCTCTGCCTTCAGCTCGACGACGTTGAACTCCCGGACGCAATCCCTTACTCCCAGGTGAGCGCATGGGAATTGCGCTTTCTCTACCTGTTGGGACGCCATCGGCTGACTGGAGAGGGAAAGGTGATCGAGCTCGGGTCGGGCGGCGGTGGATCGACGTACGCGCTCGCACTCGGTCTCAAGGAGAACCCGGACTTCGACAAGAAGACCAACAAGCTGCACGCGTACGACTTCTTCCGGGTCGGAAAGGGCACTTTCGCCTCCGAGAAATTCTTCTCGGCCGGGGCCGCACCCGAGGACACCAACTCCTTTCTCGAAGACTTCAAGGACAAGCTGAAGCCGTTCATCGACTTCATCGAGCTGCACCCCGGCGACATCTGGCAGACCTCCGATCCCGAAGATCACAGCCCCATCGAGTTCCTGCATGTCGACATCGCCAAGACGGCGCGGGTCTTCCGCTGTGTGGCCGAGCGCTTCCTGCCCCGCCTGGAGCCGGGCTCCGTTGTGCTGCACCAGGACTTCGCCAGCCCCCGGCTGCCGTGGCTGCACTACAGCACCGGTCTGCTGCTGCCGTACATCGAGATTGCCGGGCCGCCCATCCGCTCCACACTGGCCTTCGAGGTGATCAAGCCGATCCCGCAGGACGTGCTGACGGCCATAGCCGAGGACGCCTTCGACACCGACGAGAAGCTGAAGCTGATGTCGGCCGTCCAGGATGTCGTCGACCGGGACTACACCGACGGGATCCCGTTCAAGGCCGTGGTCGAACTCGCCAAGGCCTATGTCGCCCACTACGAGGGTGACCACCGCCGCGCCTGGAAGATAGCCAAGCCGCTGACTTCGAACGAATACCTGAGCCGGACCCGCAAGGATCACTTCGCCCAGCTGGAGAAGGCGCTGAACGAGGCCGAGGCCAGGGGCGGATCCTCCGGTCTGGCCCGGCTGGTCAGGAAGGTGACGCGCAGGGCGTAGCCGCCAGGGGTCCCGGAGGCGATCGAAGTCCTGAATCGGATCCGAGTCACCCGACCCGGCGCACCAGAACCGCGCGAAGACGACCACGGCCGCCGCCACCAGCGGTGCCGACAGCGACTGTGCCCGGCCCGCCGGTGTCCGGCGGGCTCGCGCACGGAGCGCCTCCTCGAAGCCCGCGGCCGTCGGCCGGTGGAGGAACTCCACGGCCGTGCCGCGGTCCGTGTCCTGATGCGAGAAATCCCCGCCCATGGTGTCCAGGGGGATCCTGGTCAATGGCCTGGGCCGGAGATTCTGCGGCAGCAGGCGGCAACCTCGTCGAGGACTTTCGTCGGCTGTCCCGGGGACGAGGCCCTGTACTCGATCTTCGGGGCGGCCTGGTTCATGCTCCTGCAGAGGCTGTTCCCCGCCGTGCGGGGGCTCCGGCCGTTCCCGCTTCTCCCTCGACCCAGGTCCGACCGCAGTTCGCCCGCTGAACGTGCCACTGGAGTGGCTCGCGACCCGATCGGCGTCCGGGGGCTGGTGAGGCAGGCAGGAATCGGGTACATACGGACGAGTAGCACCGGTTGGTATGCCTCGGCAGGCGCGCATGCGCGCCCCGCGCGGACCGGCCGGGTCCGCCCACCGACAACGCGGCGAGGTGAGCTCCTCATGTCCGCACCATCCGCTCCGAAGAACACGCCCAAGGTCACAGAGCGTGAAGCGCGTCAAGTGGCCGAAGCCGCACGCGAGCAGGACTGGCGCAAGCCCAGTTTCGCCAAGGAACTCTTCCTCGGCCGCTTCCGGCTGGACCTGATCCATCCGCATCCACTGCCGCCCGGCGACGACGTCCGGCGCGGCGAGGCGTTCCTCGCCCGGTTGCGCGATTTCTGCGAAACGAAGATCGACGGCGCTCTGATCGAGCGTGAGGCGAAGATCCCCGACGAGGTCATCAAAGGCCTCAAGGAGCTCGGCGCCCTCGGGATGAAGATCGACCCGAAGTACGGTGGCCTGGGACTGACCCAGGTCTACTACAACAGGGCGCTCGCCCTGGTCGGCTCCGCCAACCCGGCGATCGGCGCGCTTCTCTCCGCCCACCAGTCCATCGGCGTGCCGCAGCCGCTGAAGCTCTTCGGTAGTCAGGAGCAGAAGGACACGTTCCTTCCCCGGCTCGCCCGCACCGACATCTCGGCGTTTCTTCTCACCGAACCGGATGTCGGCTCCGACCCCGCCCGGCTCGCCACCTCGGCCGTGCCGGACGGTCCCGACTACATCCTCGACGGTGTGAAGCTGTGGACGACCAATGGTGTCGTCGCCGACCTGCTGGTCGTCATGGCCCGTGTCCCGAAGTCGGTCGGCCACAAGGGCGGCATCACCGCGTTCGTCGTCGAGGCGGACGCCCCGGGCATCACCGTGGAGAACCGCAATGCCTTCATGGGGCTGCGCGGGCTCGAGAACGGTGTGACCCGCTTCCACCGCGTCCGGGTCCCGGCCGCCAACCGCATCGGCCCCGAGGGAGCCGGCCTCAAGATCGCCCTCACCACGCTCAACACGGGCCGGCTGTCGCTCCCCGCCATGTGCGTCGGAGCGGGAAAGTGGTGCCTGAAGATCGCCCGCGAATGGTCGGCAGCCCGCGAACAATGGGGCAGGCCGGTTGCCCGGCACGAAGCCGTCGGCGCCAAGATCTCTTTCATCGCGGCCACCACATTCGCCCTGGAAGCAGTTGTCGACCTCGCCTCGCAGATGGCGGACGAGGATCGCAACGACATCCGGATCGAGGCAGCCCTGGCCAAGCTGTACGGCTCCGAGATGGGCTGTCTCATGGCCGACGAACTGGTCCAGATCCGGGGCGGCCGGGGCTTCGAGACCGCCGACTCCCTCGCCGCCAGGGGCGAACGGGCCGTCCCCGCAGAACAGCTCCTCCGCGACCTGCGGATCAATCGGATCTTCGAGGGCTCGACAGAGATCATGCATCTGCTGATCGCCCGCGAGGCCGTCGACGCCCACCTCAAGGTCGCCGGAGATCTTATCGACCCCGACAAGCCCCTCTCGGCCAAGGCGAAGGCGGGAGCGAACGCCGCCGGCTTCTACGCCCGCTGGTTGCCCAAGCTTGTCACCGGACCAGGGCAACTGCCGGGCACCTACAACGAGTTCAATCCGCCCGGGCACCCGGACCTGTCCGCCCATCTGCGCTACGTCGAGCGCTCTGCCCGAAAACTGGCCCGCTCCACCTTCTACGCGATGTCGCGCTGGCAGGGGCGCATGGAGACCAAGCAGGGTTTTCTCGGCAGGATCGTCGACATCGGCGCCGAACTCTTCGCGATGAGCGCCGCCTGCGTCCGTGCCGAACTTCTGCGCACCACCGACGAGCACGGCCGGGAGGCCTACCAACTCGCCGACGCCTTCTGCCACCAGTCCCGCATCCGCGTCGAGGAACTCTTCACCCGCCTGTGGTCCAACACCGATGAGCTCGACCGGCGCATGGTCGACGGCGTTCTGTCCGGGGCGTACCTCTGGCTGGAACAGGGCGTCGTCGACCCGAGCGGTGAGGGCCCCTGGATCGCCGACGCCACTCCCGGCCCGGCGACCAAGGACAACGTCCACCGTCCCATCCGCTGACCGCCGGTCCATCGAGCCGACCGGTCGGGCCGGGCGGGGGGCGTCCACTCGCTGGA
>NZ_JBHVEE010000250.1:0-6173 GCF_042802415.1 Streptomyces sp. NPDC057486
TCTGCGGGAGAAAGCTCCCGCAGAGCCGTCGGATGACCGCTCGACCCGCTTCCTCGGCCACTGCCACGGCAGCCTGGTTGCCGACGCGCCGGTGCCGGCGGGTTGGCCTCGGCTCACCGCCCCCCTTGCGGAATCGAACGCCAGCTTCCCAAAAGCCGCCTCCCGAAGTGGTGTACAAACGCTGCTCAAACTCGGGTTCTGGCACACATTCCGTGACGCGTGCACGTTGAGTAGCGGGGAATGTGTTGAGAGTTCGAGGTCGAGATCGTGCACTGTAGGGGGATGCCTGAGTCGTCCTTGCCTGGTGGCTTTATCAATCATGTGGTGCGTGTCGGCGCCACGGTGCGCCGGCCCGCGTCGGCCCGTACGGGGTTCATCGGCGACCTGCTGAAGATGTTTGAGGCCTGCGGCTGGCCCGGTGCGCCGCGCTACCGCGGAATCGACGAGGAGGGCCGGGAGGTCCTCACCTACCTCGATGGGCATGTGGCCTGGGAACCGCAGCAGCCGCTGGCCGTGTACTCCGACGAGAGTCTGCTGCGGGTCACGCAGCTTGTGCGGGAGTTCCACGACCTGACGGCAGGCACCGCACTGGCCGGATCACATGAGGTCGTATGTCATAACGACCTCGCGCCCAAGAACACGGTCTATCGACCTGTCGGCGGCGCCCTGCGCCCGGTGGCCTTTATCGACTGGGATCTGGCTGCCCCCGGCGCGCGCATCCATGATGTCGCCCACGTTTGTTGGCAGTACCTCGGACTCGGGCCGAGTGTCGAAGACGCCTCCGAAGCCGCGCGACGGTTGCGGTTGATCGCTGACAGTTACGAGCTCGTGGACCGTCGTGATCTCGTCTCTGTGATCTTGTGGTGGCAGGACAGGTGCTGGCGCGGTATTGAGGCTGCTGCGGACTCTGGAGACCTCGCGATGATCCGTCTCCGTGACGCTGGGGTAGTGACAGAGGTTCAGGAGGCGTATCAGTGGGTCTCCGATCACCGGGTCAATTTGGATC
Source organism: Streptomyces sp. NPDC057486 (assembly GCF_042802415.1). NCBI lineage: Bacteria > Bacillati > Actinomycetota > Actinomycetes > Kitasatosporales > Streptomycetaceae > Streptomyces > Streptomyces sp. NPDC057486. The sequence continues at coordinate 1,007 of NZ_JBHVEE010000250.1, forward strand.
GTGCCTTGCGCTGACCAACTGGGTGCCGGTCATCTCACAAACAAGAGCTGGATATGGCTGAGTACGGGCTGCCGCTCTCGTTACGACAGCAGAACTCGTTTACGGAGAAGTTGGAAGCCAGCGCGGCCGAACATCTGGCGCTTGAGCATCTTGATCCGGTTGACGTGTCCTTCGACGACACCGGAGTTCCAGGGCAGGGTGAGGCCGGCGATGACGGCGTTACGGTCGCGGTCGATGCCTGCGGCGAGGGTGTGGATGGTGGGCAGGTCGTCCTTGCGGACGGCATCGAGCCACTCCGGTAACCGTTCGCCCCCGCGCTTTCCGGGCTTGCGTCGGCGGGGGCCTCGGCGGGACCGGATGGGCGGTATGCCCTTCACGAGCGGGATGAGGGCCTGGGTAACTCGCGTGAGATTGGCGGAGCTGGCGGAGAACGAAGGGGCCGGCCAGGGCGATCCACCGTCCATCGCCTCGGTCACCCCCGCAGCGCCTCCTCCGCCGGGGGACAACCCCCTACACGGGCAACCAGGTCGGCCACCCCAAGGGTGTGCCGCCGGATGTGCATACGCTGTCGGGGTGGCCGGGCGAGACGTACCAGACTGCCAGCACCGGCCAGAGCAGTACCGCCACGGCGAGCACCGTCAGCGCGACGTTCGGCGGCGGCACGGTCGACTTCAACAGCGCAACGTTCAACGGGACATCGTTTGACTGGGGCCCTGTTCCCGTACCGGCGGGCGCCTAGACCGTGCGGGTACGGTGCCCAGCCTGGATGAGACGCGCATAGCCGGTGGCCCGGCGGAGCTGGCCGAGGCCAAGCACGCACATTCACATCCGATGGTCAGACTCCACATTCTCGAAGTCGGACCGCCGGAGCGGGTGCAGCAGCTCTCCGAGATCGGAATGCGCTGGCCGTAAGCGGCGCCGGACGGGCAGCGGGGCAGGGCAGGGAGGCTCAAACCGACCCGCCGCGTCCAGCCGAAGGCCATCACCCTCGTACCCAAACTGGTTTAGCGATTCAAGCAACGGCATTGCCCGCACCCTTCGTTCTTCTCGTCGTCGCTGTCGGGGAGAGGTACGGATGTGTCACCTCTCAGCCGCGCGACCGGGGCCATTTGTCCCGCAGCCACGCCAGGTCGGTCTCGGCGCGGGTGCGGGTGGCCTGTTCGCGAGTGAAGACGGCGTCCGTCTTGGTCAGGACCAGGACGTAGGGGCGTCCCTGGCGCCGGGTGGTGTGGGAGACGGGCAGGCCGGCCTGGTCGATGCGGCTGTGGAGGTGGCGGCGTCCGTCCTTCGCGAGCGGCCACTCCATGACGTGGCGGGTACGGGAGGTGAGGAAGGCGTCCAAGTCGGGGCAGAGTCCGCAGCCAGTCCGGCATGTCCCGGCCGGGGTGAGGGACCAGTCGTCGGCCGCACGTACGGGGCGGGTGAGGGCCGCGGCGAGCCGGTCCTCGCAGTGGTCGGCGAGGGTCTGGAAGGCGCGGGCGGCGGGTGCGCCGTCGCGTATGGTCGTCGACTGGCGGGCCGCGGTGCGCAGGGCGGGGAGTAGGCATTCCAGGGCGGTGTCCGGCAGGCCGCGCAGCGTGGCGGCGATGGTGTCGGCGGTCTCGGGCCCTGCCGCCTGCAGGACGCGGGCCAGTGATGCGCCGAGCCCCTCCATGCCTGTGCGGCGCTCCGTCTCGCGGCCGATGCCGAGCCAGCTGGTGAGCTGCTGCTCGACTGCTTGCCAGGCACCCTCGGCCAGCAGCGAGGCCATCGCGTCCCCATCGCCGTCGGCGGCCCGCAGCGCGGTGCACAGGCCGGGCAGCGATTCGAGCCACGCCGCGCGGTCGGCCCCGGTGTACGCGCCAACCGTGCCGAACCAGTTGCTGACGGCCCCGCGGGCCCACGTCCGTCCGTACCGCGCGGCCGCTGCCGCGAGACCCGGGGCGTGCCGCTCGCCCAGGGTCTCCACCCCGAAAGGCGCGAGGAGCATCGTGGCAGTGTCCGCTTCCCGCAGTCCCACCGCGACGGGCAGGGCGGCGGCAAAGAGCGCCGCGGCCGCCTCGCCCGAACCGCGGTGCTTCCAGAACGGGGCGAGCGACCGGGCGAGCGTGTGCGCCCGGTCGAGGTCCCCGGCATCCAGGTGGCCCTGAAGTTCCCGCAGTGCGCCCTCGGAGCCGGCCTCGGCGCGGGCGGTGAACGAGCGCTGCCGGGGCCACAGGACCACGGCAGCCCGCCGGTACCAGCGGTCGAGGGTGTTGCCGTAGTTGCCCATGTAGCCCTCGTACTCGGACTGATAGGGCGTCAGGTCCTTGTTCTCGGTGGTGGCGCACACTTCGGCGTACGCGACAGGCAGGTTGATCTGCTCGCCGCCGGTGCCGTGCGGGCGGGTCCACCAGCTCAGCGTGATCTCGTCGTCGATCAGCTCGTTCAGTTCGTAGTTGGAGAAGTCGCCGCTGCGGCGGCGCTCGGCACCGGGTTCCCCGTCGGGGTCCAGGAGGCATTCACCCTCGCACTCCTCGTCCTCGCAGTCGTCGTAGTGCTCGACCTCGCCGTAGTAGTCGTAGCGGTCGTACGGCGCATGCGCGTCCCAGGTCTCCTTCACCTCGGCCAACGCGAGGACCGCTTCGCAGTCCGCCTCTGCGGCGGCCTGGCGGAGCAGGGTGGTGCGGGTGGCGTCGGCGCCCTTGAGGCGGTCCCAGTCCAGGCCGCGCTGGGTGTACTCGTGGTCGAGGAGGTACACGAGGCGGTTCGGGGGCGCGGGCTTCTGGCGGCCGTAGGCGTAGCGCTCTTCGGCCGGCTCGGTGAAGTGTTCGGTCAGGCAGTGGGCCAGGTCGGCGACCGAGTCCCCGTCGTCTTCGCCAGCCGGGCGGATGCGTTGAGCGAGGAGGTTCATGGTGAGGGTGACGCGGTAGCCGGACTTGACGGGCTTGACCTCGTGCAGGCAGTCCGCGTAGAAGGCGGCGAAGGTCAGCTTCTCCCGGGACGCCTGGTGGACGACGCTGCGGCCGGCGTGCGAGACGACGAGTTCGCCGCCGGTGTGGTGCGAGGGCAGCGAGACAACCAGGGTGCCCACCATGGAGTCGTCCTTCTCGGAGTCCTGGTGCGGCAGGAAGAACTGGCCCTTGCCGTAGACGAGCAGTGCGTGCGGCTCGGCACGTAGGACGACGGTGGGCGGCAGACCGAGCGCGGTGCGGACACCGTCGAGGACGCCGTCCAGGGTGCGGTCCCAGTCGGTACCGCCGAGCGTGATGCGGTCCGGGGTGATCTCCCAGGTGTCGCGGACTCTGGTGTCAGACAGGGTCTGCTCGCCGCGGCCGAAGGATGCCTGCCGGGCCTGCGCGATCAGTTTCTTGGTGACCGGGGCACGCAGCGGCAGCGGCAGTTCCCCCACCCCGTCGACCGCGATGCGCAGCGCGCGGGCCGACATCTCGATACGGGTGCTGAAGTCCCCGCGCCGCTGCGCGTCGCCGAGCAGCTCCGCCAACTGCTTCCGCGCTCCGTGTCCCATACTGTTTCGTCCCCAGGGGTGCAGCGTGCCGTATGGCCTGTCGCGGAAACCCTAAACGCCGCGGGCAGTCCTTGTTCCCGGGCTGTTGGTCATGCGGCGAGGGTGAGTATGTCGCGGTAGCGGATGGTGTGAACCGTAGGTGATCGCGTTGCTGGTGGTAGCGCCAGTAGGCGTCGAAGTCGCTGTCCACGGACAATGGGACGTCCGGGTGAGCGGACAGTTGATCTCCTTGTACGCGGACAGCTCATCTCCTTGTCCGGTATGACTTTTCATCCCTCGGACGGCGGTCAGCTGGACGGGGTGAGAGGCTGGACGCCCTGACCGCGGCCACCACAGACATCAACAGCCTCACCACCCGACGCCACCGCACCCGCCGCTCCCCCGCACGTACCCACACATGACCACGTGCCCATAGACGTGCCTGCACCCGGCCGAACCGTCCGAGCAGCACGCCCCGTACCTGGGTCAGTGACACCGGATACGCACCCCGGCCACAAGACGCGGGCGTCGGCGCCCGTGCAGAGCACCAGATCAACCATGCTGGGCGCCACGTGGAGGCACATCTGTACCGATGACCACTCGCCAGACACCCAGGGCAACACCCGCGCCGATCGCCGCTACGCTGAACACGCCCCCCTGGGCCAGGGCCGAGACCCGCAGGGACGCTCTCAGGCAGAGAGCCGCAGCAGGACCGCCGACCGCGAGGCGCTCACCACCCCCACGCGGACGACACCACAACAGGTGTCCGCTGTCCTCGATCCCCCTCTGCTCAAGGGAGCAGCATCATGACCCGGGAGAACGTTCCCGCGCCCGTCCAGCCGCCCGACCCCGCGCCTGTCCCGCATCAGCCCGCTGCCGGTGCCGGCCTGACCGCAGCGGTAGCCCAGGGGGCCGCTCGGTCCATCACGGCTCGGCTCGTGGACAAGTTCCTCACCAACCCGCCCGACTGGCTCAGAGCCCTGTGGAACGCACTACCGCGGCCCTGGGAGTAGCCACCACAGCCGGGCAGGAGCGCCCTGCCCGGCTGCTGCCGCCGCTCGGACGTCAGGCGGCGCTGAACTCGTGGGCGGGGGGCTTGGTTTCCGCGACGGCGAACTCCTTCGGGCAGGTGTCACCCTGCCCGGTGCGCGGTCATCGCGCGTCGATCCACTCCGGATGCGAAGCGCAACCCACCAGCAACCCAGGGGCTGCCCCTGCAGGCGCGGGGACAACCCCTGGGTCTTGCCGACCGAAAGAAGATAATCCGCCCTCTGACCGGAGTACAGGAAGCCGTCAGATTTCCGGCTCCTCCTGCCATTCGATACACGCAGGCTTTTGCCCCCCAGAGAGAAGAAACTCCTTTACCGCCTCACGCACAAGGGGGAGCGGAATTTCTGCCGAGGCAGGAAGTTCTCTTGGATTTCCCACAAAGTGGTACACAACCTCTTCCCCCTGACCCTCCAAATCGCCAGTCGACAGATAATTCTTGTCATCAATGAAGCTCACGATCCCGACCTGCCGCTCCTCGTTGACTCCGACCAGGAATTCATGGTCTGGAAATCCCGAAGGGAGAAGTTCGCGCTGCTTGCTATACAGGGCCGCCATAGTCTCGGACTCCTCCCCGGAGGCAAGGTAATCGATCATCGCATCGACATCCTCGGAGGAATAGATGGCCATGGGCTCACCCGTATGCTGCCCTCT
>NZ_JBHVEE010000251.1:0-6173 GCF_042802415.1 Streptomyces sp. NPDC057486
CACACCCCCACCAGGCAAGACCCGAAGAAATCCAGGCCGTCCTCACAGCCTGGGCCGCCGCCGGAACATGATCACTCAACACTGCGAAACACGAGAGGCCTATCTGGAGCACCTGAAGGACGGCCTCGTCGCGCGGGGCATCAACTGTCTGCTTTTCACGTCCGACGGCCCCGAACCCCGCATGCTCGCCGGCGGCACCCTCCCGGGTGTGCTGGCCACCGCCAACTTCGGCTCGCGCCCTGTCGAGGCCTTCACCACCCTCGCCACGTTCCAGCCGGACGCCCCGCTGGTCTGCATGGAGTTCTGGAACGGCTGGTTCGACCACCACGGCGGCCCCCACCACGTCCGGGACACCACCGACGCCGCCGAGGCACTCGACGGGATCCTCGCCGCCGGTGGATCGGTCAACATCTACATGGGCCACGGCGGCACCAACTTCGGCTGGTGGGCCGGAGCCAACCACACCGGCAAGACCCTCGCCGACCCCGGCTACCTAGCCACGATCACCAGCTACGACTACGACGCCCCGATCGGCGAGGCCGGCGAACTCACCGAGAAGTTCCATGCCTTCCGCGACCCCGCCGACCGATTCCCCGGCGGCCCGCCCCGAACGGTGGCCGGCCGGATTCGCCTCCGTCACGGCGGGCCCCGACGCGAGCGTCGAGGCCGAGATCGCCCTACCCGAGCGCGCCTTCCAGGTCTGAGACACCGCCCTCGGCACATGGATGACGCTCCTTGGCCACCACCTCGCCCGTGCCGCACACGACGCGCTCACGCCCACCGCTGGGGGACCCGGCCTGACACCGGTCCGTCAGTACCCACCCGCGTCACGCCGCATTCGGCGCCGTGGCCAGGTTCTGCTTCACCTGCCGGCTGGTGTCGTCGGCGAGGATTTCGGGCAGGCCCTGCTCGATTCCGGCCAGGGCCTGAGCCGCGACATCGGCGGGGTCGGCCTTCTGGTCGGCGGAGACGCCCGAGGCCATGTCGGTGTCCATGTATCCGACGTGCAGCGCGGAGACCGTGATGCCGCGCGGGGCCAGTTCCTCGCGGACCGCATCGGTCTGGGCCCACGCGGCGGCCTTGGACGCGGCGTAGGAGCCGAGCCCGGCCGGGTGCAGCCAGGACAGGACGGACAGGACGTTGAGAACGGCGCCGCCGCCGTTGGCCTCGATGACCGGGGCGAAGGCCCGGGTCGTGGCGAGCGGGCCGAAGAAGTTCGTCTCCATCTCCCGCCGGACAGCGTCCAGGTCACCGGTGATCAGCGTGGCGGCGGTGGAGATACCGGCGTTGTTCACCAGCAGCGTCGCGTCGGACGCGATGCGGGCTGCGGCCCGGACGGACTGCTGGTCGGTCACGTCCAGGGCGAGCGGGACGGCGCCCGGCACATCGACGGTCTCGGGGCGGCGCGCCGCCGCGTACACCTTCGCTCCACGCTCCACGAGCTGGGCGGCCAGGTGACGCCCCAGTCCCCGGTTGGCGCCGGAGACCACTACGACCGCGTCCTTGAGTTCCATGCTTGCTCCCCATATCTACGAGCGGTCCGGACGACCGGACGCGATTTTTAGATTACGTTCACAATCTAAAAATCCACTATAGGATAGATGTCGACCGACATTCAAATGGGGAGGTGGCTGATGGGCCGCGTATCGCAAGCTCAGGCACGGGAGAACCGCCAGCGGATCGTGGACACCGCCTCCCGGCTGTTCCGCGAGCAGGGCACGCACGTCAGCGTGGCCGACCTCATGAAGGCAGCCGGCCTGACCCATGGCGGCTTCTACAAGCAGTTCGCCTCCAAGGAGGCGCTCATCGACGAAGCCACGACCCATGCCTTCGGTGAACTCGCCGAACGTCGGACGGTCGAGCGCGGGCTCCGTACGGGGCAGGGGGCCGCCCGGCAGGCGTTCATCGACGCCTACCTCTCCGTCGAGCACCGCGACAACGCGGCGGACGGCTGCCCGGTCGCCGGGCTTGCGGTGGACATGGCACGCGGAAGCGGCGACCGTGAGGCCCACCGGGTCTATGCCGAGGGAGTCAGCGACTTCGCCGAGTGGCTCGGCGCCGACGACGGTGACGGCATCTCGCGGCTGTGCACGATGATCGGGGCACTCGTCCTGGCCCGGGCCACCAAGGGTTCCCCGCTGTCCGAGGAGATCCTCGCCTCCGCGCGCGCGGCCTTGACGGTCGGGGAGTGACCGGGGCGGGGCGCTGCTGGCCTTCGCTTCGTAGAGGGCGCGAGCGCGGCGGTCAGTGCGGAATCGTCATGACCGGGGCCGGGCTGCCAGACCGGGCCTGGCGCTGACATCGGAGGGAGACAGGAACCCGGGAATTCTCGTGAGCCAGGCGCAGGATCAGAGCGCGGATCGACCGGACCGTGGGTGGGCGTCCGCGCCGCTTCGGTACGCAGGTGGCGGCATGTCGTCGCTTGAGCAGGTTGCGATGTCACCGCATGGTCGTGTCCGGGTGTACCAGCGGCAGGAGCTGGTGCAGCTTCTGCCTCGGGAGGTGGTGGAGCAGGCCGGCGAGGAGAGCGCGGTCGGTGTCCGTGAACGTGGGCTTGCCGACCTGGCGTTGCAGGACGAGCAGTTGGTACCGAAGTGCAAGGATCTCGATGTCCTTTCTCCGGTCGCTCATCGGCAGCAGGCGCAGGAGCGAGAGGGTTTTGGTCGCGGCGAGGTAGGCCAGGCGCAGCAGCACGAGATCATGATGCCGTCCGTGTCTGTGCATGTGAAGACATCGGAGTGGTCGGCGAGCGCGACCTGAAGGGTCAGTCGATCAAGGCCTCCACCTGGGTGGATGATTTATCGGCACCCGCAGAGCGCCGCGGCCTGCTCCGGTCTGGCCAGGCTGCTCGAGGAAGTCGGAGACCGCAGCGACGCCGAGCCTGAGGAGGTCTCCCGCATCGTGGTCTTCCTCGCCTCCGACGCCTCCTCGTACATCACCGGAGCCGAGCACATCATCGACGGCGGCCAGACCGCTTACTGATCTCGTTCAGGCCGCCCGGCTCCCGTACAGGGGTCAGGGATGATCATGTTCGGTTGCTACTCCGGGGCCGGTGGCACGCGATGACAGTGGTGGGGGAGTGGCCTGGCGGGAGGTTGGGGAGTGTCGATGAACAGCGCCATCGTCCCGGGTGCGGTCCGGCGGCCGCCGCGGCCGCAGCTGGCCAGGCTACTGCGCCGACACCGGCGTGCATTGCACTGCGCGGTGTGCGGGACGGGCAAGACGACCTCACCGCCCGCGGTGTGCGCAGCACCGATGCCCGAACCCTGGCGGTCGCGCTCGCGCATGCCGCCGCCACGGGCAGTTCTACACGTGCTGTCCCTCTTGCTTCCCACCTGGCACTACTTCCTCTGGAACCTCACGTCCCAGTCTCCAGGTGTCCAACATGAAGGGGAAGCTTCACTTGCGTCCCGGGGGGTACGTCAGGGCCGGACGGCCTGCTCGTGCACGGCGAAGAGGAGGTTCTGCATCGCTTCCTGCGACGCTGTGGCGTTGCCGTGGTCGAGTGCGGCGAGAGCTGCGGCCGCCGCCTTGCGCACCGGGTGCGGCAGCGCTTCCTCCGCCGCGACCGCGTACGAGCGGGTGCGGCGCGCCGCACGTTCCTCGGGCGTGACGGCGCCTGGGCCCGACATGGGGAACACCGACGCTTCGTAGGCGGCCATGCGGGCAAGGACCATGTGCGCGATGCCGTCGGCGTAGCCCTGCAGCGCCGCTTCCTGCCGAGCCTGAGTGAGGTGTCCGAGAACCCGGCCGCGGACCAGGAAAGCAGCCAGCAGGGCGCCGGACCCTATCGAGACGCCTGCGCCAGCGGCGGCGACAGGACCACCCAGGAGGTAGCCGCCTGCTGCGCCCAGCACTGTCGCCAGAGTGACCGTGAACGCCACGATGAGTATTCGGGCCTGCTGCGGCGTTTGGATCGTCATGAGGGGAAGTGTGTCACCTGGATGGCCGAGAGCGGGCCGCTGGTGGGCAGCGGCCCGCTGGGTGCTCGGCCGTCAGCCGGCTGCCAGCGGTGCAGCCGCTTCCTGCTCCTGGCGCTCGCGGGCGGCCGAGAGGGCGCCGAGGAGCTCTACGGCGTAGCCGACGGGGACGTAGGCGACGTAGACGCGGCCGGTGCCCTGCTGGCCGAGGACGACTTCGTACTCCGCGCCCGTCGTTTCGTCGTCGTAGGCGTAGGGCCCCGTTGTGTCGGCGGCTGTATGTGCTGTTTGTCACGGAGGTCGTAACGTGCCGGGTGCACATCCTCGGCGTCACCGTGCACCCGAGCCGAGACTGGGTGACACAGCAGGTGAGGAACGTGATGATGGATCTTGGCGAGCGGGTGGACCGCTTCCGGTTCTTCCTGCGCGAGAGGGACGGGAAGTTCTCCGACGCCTTCGATGCCGTGCCGGCCGGCGCGGGCGTGCAGGTCCTTCTTCCCCGCCGAGATCACTGAAGGCGACCACCTTCGCGGAACGCTGGGCCGGCACGGTCCGCCGCGAGCGCACCGACCGGATCCTGACCATGAACGAACGAGCGGCACCGGCGGGCCGTCCTGGAGATCTACACCGACCACTGCAACCGGAACCGCCCCCACCAATCGCTTCGCCAACGACCTTCCCAGGCCGTAGAGACCGGCCAGACAGTCCCCGTAATCCCGCTCTGCGGCCGCATCCGCCGCTCCCAACTACTTCGTGGCCTCATCATTGAGTACCACTGTGCGGCGAGACCACGCCAAGCGAACACCCTGGTCAGCCTGGCAAACCGAGGTTTGCACACGGCACAGGCTCCTGCCGAGGCCGAGGTCTCGGTGGAGCCGTCGCCGGAGAACGGGTGGGGGCTCAGGCGGTCAGGCCGTCGAGGTTCTTGTAGGTGGTGCCGTCCTTCATGACGAGGAGGACGTTCTCGGGCTTGGACAGCGAGGTGATGTCCTCGAGGGGGTTGCCGCGGGCTATGGCGACGTCGGCGCGCTTTCCGGGTTCCAGGGTGCCGAGTTCGCCGGCCAGGCCGATGAGCTCGGCCGCTTCGGACGTGCCCGCCTTGATCGCGCCCATCGGGGTCATGCCGTACTCGACGAGGTACACCAACTCCCGCATGTTGGTGCCGTGTTCGGCGATTCCGCAGTCCGTTCCCATCGCCACGCGCACGCCGCGTTCGATGGCGTGCCGGATGTGGGCGCGGCCGACCTCCTGCCAGTGGCGCTTCTTCGCGTACTGGACGCTGGTGGCCTTCGTCGGGTCGGGGTCGGTGTTGAGGGTGGTGAGGGTAGGGACGAGGAAGACGTCGTTCTGCAGCATCAGGTCGATGCCCTCGTCGGTGATCTCGTAGCCGTGCTCGATGCTGGCGCAGCCGCCGTGCAGGGCGTTGAGGATGTCGTCCTTGCCCTGGGCGTGCGCGGTGACCTTCTTGCCGCGGTGGCCTGCGGCGATGTCGACGATCGTACGGATCTCGTCTTCGAGGAAGCCGTCGTCGTCGGGCTGGTCCGTGGGGCTCCACACCCCGCCGGTCGCGGCGATCTTGATGACGTCGGCGCCCTTGCGCAGTACGTCGCGTACGGCACACGCAGCCCGCGGTGGCGCCGCTGCCGTTGACGTGGAGAAAGATACCGGCGCCCCGGCCCCGCACGGCGGGCCACCGGTTGAAGTTGATGACGAGGGCCTTGGCGTACTGCGTGGGGTAATTGATCAGGCGCTCGCTGCCCCGTTTGCCGGACTCGGTGAGCGGGAAGTCGGCGCCCGCCTCGGTGTGCATCTGGTTGTAGAACTTCGACTCGGGGTCCTGGACCCACCAGTGCGTCCTGCCCACGACGGTGTACGGCATGGCCGTGCCGCCCGCTTCGACGTCGAACCCCTCCGTCATGGTGTAGGTGCCGGTGGGTGTGGTGTACGTGCTCTGCCTGCGGGTCGCGCCGTCGGTGACGCCGTTGGAGCCGACGCGGCCCGAGGCGGTACTGAACTGGGCTTTCCACCCGGAGGCGCCCTTCGCCCAGGCTGTCACGGTCGCGTACAAGCCGGTGGCCTTGACGGTGATGAGCTGGGTGGCGTTGCCGACATCGACCGGGACGGGGAAGTCGGGCTTCGAGGTCGCCGCACCCTTGTCGTCGGCCCCGGCGGGAGCGGCAGCGGTGGTGTCGGTGGCGGGCGCCGCCGTCGTCGTGGCGGCGCCCGCCCCGGTGGCCGCATGGGGCGCCCAGC
>NZ_JBHVEE010000252.1:0-5978 GCF_042802415.1 Streptomyces sp. NPDC057486
TCCAACGGAAGGCGGATCACCGCAAGCTCGGTGTCTTTCCTCCGCGTCCATCTCTTGCCCTTGTTCTTCCCGCGGAACCGGCGGGCAGGAGGAGCAGAGGCGGCGGTGAGCACGGACTCATTCCGCTCAGCGTTCACCGCTGACCCACCTCCTTTTTGCTCATCTCGGACAACGTCACTTGTCCGCGAATTTCACCAGCGCGGCAACCAACGCCAAAGCTACAAGACGCCACTGACAACACACCTTCACAACCACAGGACTTCGGGCTCTACGCTCCCTGCATGCGCCTGCGGCTTACCTGTTGCACCTCGGCCGACCTCCACGGCGTGGACCGGTCTGACCGGGCCGCCAATGCAGCATCTCGTCGGGCAGCTGTGGGAAATCAGGGCGGACACCAGCCGAGGCCGGCCCTGGGCACTGCCGTTCGCCGACCGGGTCCTGCTGGTCGTCCTCGCCTACAGGACCAACCTCACCATGCAGCAACTCGGCTCCCTGTTCGGTATCTCCCACGCCGCCGCCCACCGCGTCATTACCCGGCTAGCCGAGCCGCTCGCGCAGCTCCTCGGACCACCGCCCACCGACCGTCGTGAACTGTGGGTGGTAGACGGCACACTGATCCCGGTCCACGACCAGCGGCGCACCGCGAAGAGCAAAAACTATCGGCGCAGCGTCAACGTGCAGGTCGTCTGCAGGGCCCGCGACCGGAGGGTTGTCGCCGTCGGAGACGCCTGGCCCGGCAACCGCAACGATGTAGTCGTTTTCCGCGAAACCCTCGAGAAAACACTGCCCAACCATCCCTGCCTGTCGGGCGACGGCGGCTACCGCGGCTGCGACCGCATACGAACACCACGCCGCGGCGCGGACGGCCGCATCGTCAAGGACCGGAACTACCGCCGGTTCCGTAAACGCCGGGCTGTCGCAGAGCACACCATCGCCCGACTCAAAGACCACCAGATTCTCCGCCAATGCCGCCGCCGTGGTGAAGCGATCAACCACGCCGTCGCCGGCGTTGCCGCACTCCACAACCTCAAGCTCGACATCCGGTAAACGAGGCACCCGCCGCAGCAGGGCACGTTCTCACCGGCATTACGTGATAGCTCTTAGGGCGAAGCGGCACCGTGAGTCAATTGCGGGCGCAATGCTCAAGCGCGCACGCTGCGAATCGTCGAGGAAGCATGGAAAGCGGGGACGGCACGCTGCGGCTGATCGTCTTCATGGGAGCGGCCATCTGCGCCGCACTCACCCTCGGTGGTGGCGCCTGGCTCGCGATTCTGCTGTAGCGGTGCTGAGCCGCGATCCGGATTCTTCGGAGTTCGGCGGTCTGCGGATGTCGAGAACGTGTCACCGGCTCCGTCCCAGGGACATCAGCGGCCACCACCGGCCGCACGAGGAAGAAGGAGAAGCCAGCATGGCGATTCAGCGGATGGACAACGTCGGCATCGTCGTCGAGGACATGGATGCCGCCATCGCGTTCTTCGTGGAACTCGGTATGGAGCTGGAGGGCAGGGGGGAGGTCGAGGGCCTCTTCGCCGACCAGTGCACCGGACTCGACGGCGTCCGCTGTGACATCGCGATGGTCCGGACCCCGGACGGTCACAGCCGGCTCGAGCTGGCGAAGTACCGCAGCCCCGCGGCGATCAGCGCCGGGCCGCGCAACCGGCCGCACAACATTCTGGGCACGCACCGCGTCATGTTCGCCGTCGACGACATCAAGGACACCGTTGCCCGCCTGCGCCCTCACGGCGCCGAACTCGTCGGCGAGATCGCCCGGTTCGAGGACAGCTATCTGCTCTGCTACCTCCGCGGCCCGGAGGGCATCATCGTCGGACTGGCCGAGCAACTGCACTGAGAAGGAGGGCCGAACCAGGCAGCCGAACGAGACATCGAGGTTCTGAACCGCCCGATCAGCCAGGAGCTGCCGGCCCGTGACGTGACCCGCCCGGCCTACGTCGCCAAGGACGGAACCCCGCGCAACGTCAGGAACGCGAGACACCGGTAGCCGTCTGCTAGTGGCACATCTGGGTCCAGGGACAGTGCATGTTCACGAGGTGGTCGCGAGATCCCTCGCCTGGAGCATTACAGCAACGCGCGGAGGTGAAAGCTGCGGCAGGCTGATCATGCCCGGTGCTTGCCGGCGGTCTCGGAGCACCGTCGGGCGGAACCGCGGAAGGAAGCAGCGCCGGAGTCAGACCGACAAGTGTTGGAGATCCAGGTGGTCACGAGGCGGCATGTCGTGCAGGCAGCGGCCGGCGGAATGCTCGCGCTCCTTCCGGCCGTCACCGCGGCTCCACGTCTCCGAACGCCCGGCGACAAGGGCCTTCTGGATCCGAGAACGGTGGACAAGTACGTCACACGGCTCGTCGTCCCATCCACCATGCCGCAGGCCGGTGGCGCCGTCGCTGATCGCATCGACCACTACATGATCGGTGTGCGACAGTTCCAGCAGCAGGTGCTGCCCCCTGGACTGCCGGCGACAACCGTGTGGGGGTACGGCTCAACCCTGCATCCGCGCAGCTTCCACTATCCCGCGTTCACCATCGAGGCCCACTTCGGAACACCTGTTCGGGTGAGGTGGAAGAACCAGCTGCTTGATCACAAAGGCGGCTACTTGCCGCACCTGCTGCCGGTCGACCCCACCCTGCACTGGGCGAACCCCGCGGGCGGAGTGTCGGCCCGGGACACACGTCCCGGATTCCGCTCGACACCCGGACCGTACTCGGGTCCGGTACCGATCGTGACGCACCTGCATGGCGGGCAGAACACGGAGGAGAGCGATGGCTACACCGAAGCCTGGTATCTTCCCGGCGCGGTCGACCTTCCTAAGGGATACGCCGAAGTCGGTTCCTTCTATGAGGAGTTCAAAGGCAAGTTCGAGGACCGGTTCGGTGACACCTGGGGCCGGGGAGAAGCGGTGTTCCAGTACGCCAATACGGAGAGAGCCTCGACCTTCTGGTTCCACGATCACGCCCTGGGTGTCACGCGGCTGAACGTGTACGCCGGACTGGCAGGGTTCTACCTCCTGCGAGGCGGCCCTGCGGACCTTCCCGACGGGATATTGCCCGGTCCCGCACCCCGGGCCGGTGATCCGCCCGGTCGGAAGTACTACGAGATCCCTCTCGTCATCCAGGACCGCTCGTTCCACGTCGACGGCAGCCTCTTCTACCCGGCCGGACGCGCTGCCTTCGACGGATTCAAGGGCCCCTACATTCCGGCCAGCGACATCCCTCCGATCTGGAGCCCCGAGTTCTTCGGCAACACGATGGTGGCCAACGGGAGAACCTGGCCGGTCCTTCAAGTCGAGCCGCGCCGCTATCGGTTCCGGCTTCTCAACGGATGCAATTCGCGGTACCTGATCCTGAAGATCGTCACCCGCTCGCTCGCTCGTAGGCCCGCGCAGGCAGTAATCTCCTTCTGGCAAATCGGCAACGAGGGCGGCTTCCTCCCCACACCCGTACGGCGCGACGAGTTGCTCATCGCTCCCGCCGAGCGCGCCGACGTGATCGTCGACTTCACCTCGGTACCGGTCGGGACCGAGTTGTATCTCATCAACGAGGGCCCCGACAAAGCGTTCCAGGGCGGGAAAGCGGGTTCGGACTTCTCCCCGGCGGACCCGGCCACCACTGGACAGGTCATAAAGCTCACGATCGGAGCACTCACCACGCCGGACACAACCGCCCCACCCTCCCAGCTGTCGTTGCCATCGGTCGAGCCCTTGGGAGAGGCGAGCCGCATCCGACGGCTTTCGCTCAGTGAGCAGAACTCCGCGTCACTCCCGCATGTCGGACCCCGACAACTGCTGCTCGGCACCCTGGACCGGCGTGGCGCCGCTGTGCCGAGGCGCTGGGACGACCCCGTCACGGAGCATCCGGCCCTCGGTGCGACCGAGATCTGGGAGATTCACAATCTCACGAAGGATGCCCACCCGATCCATGTCCACGAGGTCCAGTTCGAGGTCCTCGACCGACAGCGGACCGGCCATGCCGCCCGGCCCGCAGAGCCATGGGAGCGCGGGTTCAAAGACACCGTAGTCGCCTACCCGGGTGCCGTCACGAGGCTGAAGGCGACATTCGACAGGGCGGGCCAATACGTCTGGCACTGCCACATGCTCGAACACGAGGACAACGAGATGATGCGCCCCTACAGAGTCGGATGACGGCAGAGGTTCTGCCCCTCTCTCCTGCGCATAGCGGTGCCGGTGTGCGGCGTTCACCGCTGCTCGCGCAGCAGCGTGAGGCGGCGTTTGTGCTCGTTCGCCGACCGTGACGTCCCAAGCATCTTGATGGGCGTCACCGCGCTCGGCTGCAAGGACCAACTCGTCGAGACCGAGGCCGCCGCCGTGCTCGATTCTTGAGCCGACTGACACGCTGTGGCGGTACGACCAGCAGCCTTCGTCCCCGGGAGCAGCTCCATCCCGGCGGTGGCGAGACCCATCCAGTGCGTGGTGACGACCCGGCCGGAGCGGGCGCACAGGGTCACGGTGTCCTCGGTGCGCACCAACACCGTCCGGTGCCCGTCGAATTTGGGCTTGCGCCACCGGCCCGGCTCCTGCGGCAGCACCGCAACGGCACGGGCCGACGCCACGCTGATCGGGAGTTCCTCAACTTTCATTCATGCTGCGACCAGGCGCTGATCGCGGCGCGCCGAGTGCGGTGTCCGGCCGGCACACCTCGCAGGCCTGAATTCCGTCAGCGAGGGCGGCGAGGGCCTGCTCCCGGCTGATGGCCCGCAGCTGCTTCCCGGCGGCGAAACAGTCGCCACGGTGGACCTCGGACCGCGAGGTGCCGACACCGATGTCGGTGATGCCCCAGTCCGGGAAGGTACGCGGGCGGCCTTTCCCGCTCTCCTTTTTCTCGACCGGTGGCTCCCCCTGCCGGCGCTGCTCCCTGCCGCGCTGCTGTTCCGGCGCCCGCCGCTGCCGGCCCTGCTGTTCTTGGCCCTGGCGTTCTTGGGCTTCGAGCTGTTGGATCCGGCCCCGGGTCTGGCGCAACTGCCAGTCCAGCCACTCCTGAAGAGCCCGGAGCTTGTCGAGGCGGGATATCGACCCGGGGTCGGACACGGCTACGCCACCTCGTCCCCGGCAGTTTCGTGTGCGTGCTTGAGCGCCGTCCGCGCCGCCACCACACCACCGTCGAGCGTCGCCCAGAACGGGTGCGTCGCCACCACGGTGCTCAGCCGGAGCAGCTCCGCCTGGAACCGGGCCACCTCTGCGGCCTGCTCCTGCGTGTAGCCGGGGCTGTCGGCCTTGCCGGAGCGGAAGCTGGTGTACGGCTGCCGCTCGCTGTCCCAGCCGGGCATCGGTTCGGCCGACCACGGGAGCGTGGCGGCGTACTGCTCGTAGGCGGCGCGGGTCCGGTGCAGGGCGAGCTGGGCGTCGCGGAGGTCTTGCGGGAAGTCGTACGTGGGCACACCCGAATGGTACGTGTGTTCGATTTTCGAATGCGAGCGGCGCGCCGGATCGCTTTCCGAGGCTCGCACGGTGAAGCGGGGCTTGCGATGATTTAACGAAAATGATTATCGTCTCTGTATTCCATGACAGGCATGGATATGACCCATGGGGGGTTGTGAGCTGCTCGTCGCCCAGAACCGGCGGTTGAAGGAGGACACCGTCATCGGGGTGTTCTTCGCCTTCGGCCTCGGCATCGTCCTCGTGTCCACCGTTGCAGCTGGACGACCGACCTGTCCTCCTTCCTTTTCGGTCAGGTCCTCGCCGTCGGTCCCGAGGACGTGTGGACGGTGGCGGGACTCGGGGCCGTTCTCGTCATCGTCGTCCTCCTCCTGCGCAAGGAACTCGTCGCCGTGACCCTGGACCGCGAAACGGCCCGCGCCGCCGGCCTGCCGGTCTTCGGCCTGGACCTGCTCCTCTACATCGTGGTGACGACGACAATCGTCATGTCGCTGGAGGCGGTCGGCAACATCCTGGTTCTCGCGCTGCTCATCACCCCCGCCGCGACCGCGCGCATGCTGACCGACCGGCTCGG
>NZ_JBHVEE010000253.1:0-5900 GCF_042802415.1 Streptomyces sp. NPDC057486
GATGCATTGACGGACATGACGGAGGCGCTCCTCGCGTTGTCGATGCGTGTGTGATGCGTGATCGGTTGGGCCCGTGATACGTGCGCGACGGCGTCAGACGGTGTTGCGGTACGGCGGCATGAACCGCATGCGCGGCATCTGGTCGGCCAGCACTCCCCCGTCGACGACCAGGCGCGCACCGGTCAGGTACGCCCCGGCGTCCGACGCGAGGAGCAGCAGCGCGCCCACGCACTCGTCGGGCTGCGCATAGCGGCCGAGCGGGATCCGCTCGCGGTACGCGGCCTCGAACGCCTCCCGGTCGAACGGGAACTCCCCGTCGATGGGCGTCTCGACCATGCCGGGGGCCAGGGTGTTGGCGGTGATGCCGTGCGGGGCGAGCTCGACCGCCAGGGTCTCGGTGAGCAGTTGGGCAGCAGCCTTGGAGGCGTTGTAGTGGGCCAGGCCCGCCTCCGCCACCAGGGCGTTCTTCGACGTGATGGTGATGATGCGGCCCGCGACACCGTCAGCCGTCATGTGTTCGGCGATGCGCTGGCTGAGGAAGAAGACCGCGTCGACGTTGACCCGCATGATGTGCGACCAGCTCGCGGGGGTGATCTCGTTGAAGCGCTCCAGCGCCGCCGTGCCCGCGTTGTTGACCAGGATGTGCAGCGGTCCGGTCTCGGCACGTACGGCGTCGACGAAGCCGGCCAGGGCCTCGATGTCGGCAAGGTCCTGCCCATAGGTCCAGGACTTCCGCCCGAGCGCTTCGACGGCCGCGGCCGTCTCCGCGACACCGTCGGCGCCGGGCAGGTCGACGAGGACCACATCGGCGCCCGCCTCCGCGAGCCCGACGGCGAAGGACCGGCCCAGGCCGCGGGCGGCTCCGGTGACGACCGCGGTGCGGCCGGTGAGGTCGAAGCGGTCGGTACCGCGGGGCGGGACGGCTGCGGTCATGTCGGGATTCCTCCTGGCGGGGTGGTACGGGGAGGTGGGCCGCCGCACCGCACCAGGGGGGTGAATTGCGCGGCGGCCCGGCTGCCGGACGACGGCCGGGGAATGGGGAAGACCCCGGTGTCGTACCGGCAGGATCACGGGAACGGCGGGTGGTGCCGTTCGGTCCCGGTGGATCGTGGGGGCTGCGGGATCAGCCGTTCAGTCCCAGCAGGTCCAGCGACGGCCGGTGGATGATCTCTTCCACCGCGTCCACGTCGAGCGGCGGCAGTCCGGGGATGCCGGGGATGCGGGCGATCTCCCGCAGCCCCTTCACCGAGTCGTCGACCGTTGTGAACGGGTAGTCGCTGCCGAACATCAGCTTGTCGAAGACCCCGTAGTCCTGGACCAGCCGGAGGCTGTGCCAGAGCTGGAAGGGCCGGTAGTGCAGGGCGCTGACGTCCGCGTACACATGGGGGTGCTTGCGGATGACGGCGATGCACTCGCCCTCGAACGGGTGGCCGAGGTGGGCGAGGACCATCCGTAGTTCCGGGTGGCGGATGGCGACCGCGTCCAGGTGGCGGGGCATCGCCCATTCCAGCGGGGCGTTCGAGACGAACGTGGTGCCGGTGTGGACGAGGAGCGGCAGGCCGTGCCGTTCGGCGTACCCGTACAGCTCGTCGTACTCCTCCGCCGCGGGGTCGAAGCCCGCGTACATCGGCATCAGTTTGATGCCGCGCAGGCCGAGCTCCTGATGGCCGTAGCGCAGTTCGTCCTGCCAGCCGGGCTGGGTGGGGTCGAGCGAGAGGTAGCCGATCAGCCGGTCGGGGTGTGCTCCCGCGTACGAGGCCACGGCGGCGTCGTCGACCCAGAGTCCGCTGCGGCGGGCCTTGCCGCCGACGACGATCGTACGGGTGCCCTCCGGTGCGGTGGCGGCGTACTCCTCCCACTTCACCGTCAGGTCGACCTCCCCCGCGTGGGCACGGGCCGAGTCGGACTTGAAAGGGTCGGTGAAGTCGTGGCTGTGCCGGAAGAGATGGGAGTGGACGTCGACGATCATGTCCGGTTCCGCTTCTCCCAGCCGTCCGCGAACATGTTCCAGAAGCGGTGGCTGGGTGGGTGTTCCTCGAAGACCTCGTCGACGAGTTCGACGCCGATCCCGGGGGCGGTCGGCAGGCCGATGTGGCCGTCGACGATCGGGAGCGTGCCCTTGAGGGCGTCGAAGACGTACGGCTCCAGGAGCCCGTCGAAGGTTTCGAGGATCTTGAGGTTGGGGATTCCGAGAGTCGCGTGCACCGAGACCGTGGTGCAGAGCGGCGAGTTGGAGTTGTGCGGAGCGACGAGCATGCCGTGGGTATCGGCGATCGCGGCGAGCTTCCGTACTTCGGTGAAGCCGCCGGCCATGGAGAGGTCGGGCTGAATGATGTCGACGGCGTTCGTCGCGAAGAGCTGCTTGTACTCGTAGCGGTTGTGGAAGTGCTCGCCGCCGGAGATCGGGAAGGCGGCGCGCTGCCGCAGTTCCGCGTACCGCTCGATGTGGGTCCAGGGCATCGGCTCCTCGAACCAGCCGATGTCGAACGGCTCCAGCTCGCGGACCAACCGGGCGGCGGTCGGCATGGCGAACCGGGCATGGCCCTCGATGAACAGGTCGACATCCGGTCCGACGGCCTCGCGGACCGCGGCGACGAGGTTGATGGAGCGGCGCAGTTCGACACGCTCCAGCTCGTGGAGTCCGGGGCCGAACGGATCGAACTTCAGGGCGGTGAAGCCCTTCGCCACGGTCTCCTTCGCCTTGGCCGCGAAGGTCTCTGGCTCGCGCTCGCCGGTGTACCAGCCATTGGCGTAGACGCGTACCGTGTCGCGGCAGGCGCCTCCGGTCAGGCGGTACGCGGGCACGCCCAGCGCCTTGCCCATCAGGTCGTACATCGCCTGGTCGAGGCCGGACAGGGCGATGCCGCCCATGTCGCCGCCGCGCAGGAAGTCGCCCTGGTAGACGCGGAGCCACAGCTCCTCGATGTCGAACGGGTCGGCGCCGATGAGGTGCCGCCGGGCGAGGGCCTCAGTGAGGGCGCAGACCTCACCGACCCGGTAGGGGTGGGTGATCTCGCCGATGCCGGAGAGGCCCTCGTCGGTGTGGACCCGGACGTAGCCGAAGTCGCGCCAGGAGGTGCCCAGCATCAGGGTCTCGACCCGGGTGATCCGTCCGGCGGGGCCGGCCGGGCGGGTGCGGTTCACGGTAAGCATCAGCGGGCTCCGCCCATGGTGGAGGTGTTCTCGAGGTCGCGGGCGCCGCCCTCGGCGAGGACGGCCTTGACGGCGGCCTCGGTGCCCTCGATGAGGCGGTCGACGTCGGCGTCGGTGTGGGCGTAGCTGATGTGGCTGCGCTTGAGGTTGAGCGGCAGCTCGAACAGGCCGTGGTCGAGGAGCCTGCGGCGGTAGCCGACGAACAGTGAGGCGTCGTTTTCGAGCAGGTCGGCGTAGGTACGGGGGGTCTCGCCCGGCATGAAGTAGCTGACGAAGACGGAGCCGTAGCCGGTGACGACGGCCGGGACCCCGAGGCGCTCGTACAGTCCGGTCAGCTCGGTGCGGACGCGGTCACCGAGCCGGAAGACGTGCTCGTGGACCGGCTCCTCGCGGAGCTTGCGCAGGGTGGCGAGGGCGGCGGCGACGACGGACGGGTGTCCGTTGTACGTGCCGGCGAAGAAGGCGGGGGCGCCGGGGCGGGTGGAGAAGAGGTCCATCAGGTCGGCGCGGCCGCCGATCGCGCCGACGGGGGCGCCGTTGGCGATGGCCTTGCCGAGGGTGGTGAGGTCCGGAGTGATGCCGGAGATCTTCTGCCAGCCGCCGATGTCGTGACGGAAGCCGGTGATGACCTCGTCGAAGATGAGGACGCTGCCGGCCTTCGTGGTCTCCTCGCGCAGGGTGGTGAGGAATTCCTGGAACGGCAGGAGCGCGCCGACGTTGTGCGGGACAGGCTCGACGATGACGGCGGCGATGTCGGAGCCGTGCTCGGCGAAGGTGCGGCGGACGGCGTCGCTGTCGTTGAACGGCAGGACGAGGGTGGCCTCGAGGACCTCGGGAAGGATGCCGGTGGAGATCGGGTCGTGGCCGCCGACCATCGAAGGGGCGGAGATGACATTGAGGCTCACCGAGTCGTGCCAGCCGTGGTAGCAGCCCTGGAACTTGACGACGAGACGGCGGCCGGTGGCGGCGCGGGAGACGCGCAGCGCGTGGAACGTGGCCTCGCTGCCCGTGCTGGTGAGGAGGACCTTCTCGATCGACGGGATCAGCTCGGTGAGCTGTTCGGCGAGGAGGATCTCGCCTTCGGTGACGCCGACGCCCATGTGGCCGAGCGTGGCGCCGGCCTCTGCGGTGGCGCGGGCCACGTCGGGGTCGTTGTGGCCGAGCAGCGGCGGGCCGAACGCCGAGTGGAAGTCGGTGTACTCGCGTCCGTCGGCGGTACGGAACCGTGCGCCGTCGGTCCCGGTGACGACCAGGTCGGTCAGTCCGGGAACGCTGCGCTGACCGCTGTTCACGCCACCGGGTACGACCTGGCGGGCGCGCTCGGCGAGTCGGGCTCCGGATTCATTGCCTACCGGGCCTGAACTCATATCGCTTGCTCCTTGCGTCGAGAGTCGTCGGTTTTCGCAGGCCCTGCCCGGCCCGCGATTCCCTGGCGCCATCCGCCCGGCAGTCGCCGCAGGAAGTGGTGATCCGTGGTGCGTGTTTCTCAGATGCTTCGATTTTTCCGAACGCTGTTCTGTAGAGCAGAACAGTGCCTGGATATTACGTCCGGCCCCGGTGCCGGTCAACCCCTTTCCGGCCACGAGAGGCCCATTCCAGGCAGGTTCGCCTCGCGGAGGGGTCCACTCAACCCGCGTAAGGGACTAGGCTGTTCTGCTATGACGAACAGTGCTGCCCAAGAAGAACCGAAGTACTGGGTCAAGAGCGTGGCCAGGGCAGCGGACATCCTCGAAGCGCTAGCCGCCCCCGCACAGGGGAACGGCCTCAGCGTCACGGAGGTCGGCCAGGCCTGCTCCATCTCCAAGAGCGCCGCCTTCGGCATGCTCCAGACCCTGCGCGCGTACGGCCTCGTCTCGGACGACGGCGAGGGCATGAACCGCCGCTACCGGCTCGGCATGAGCCTGGCCAGACTCGGCGACCGGGCACGGTCCCAGGTGTCCCTGCGCGGGGTCGCCCACCCCGTACTCACGGAACTGACCAGCACCACCGGCATGGCCTCCCGGCTCGCCGTGCCCGAGGACGGCCATGCGGTCGTCGTGGACCAGGTCGAGCTCGATCAGCGCGTCCGGCTCGATCTGCGGATGGGGCAGCGCGAGCTGCCGCACTGCACGGGCCTGGGCAAGGCACTGCTCTCGGCGGTGCCGGAGAGCGAGGCCGCCGCGGTGATCGAGCGGTTCGGACTGCCCCGGCGCACCTCCCGCACCATCACCGACCCGGCCACCTTCCTGTCACATCTGCGCGACATCGCCCGGGTCGGCTACGCCCTGGACGACGAGGAGGACGCCGAGGGCATCATCTGCATCGGCGCGCCGGTCTTCGACGACCGTTCGGTGTGCGCGGGGGCCATCAGCATCACCGGGCTCAAGCTCGGCCTGCCGGCCTGGCGTTACCAGGAACTGGGCGGCCAGGTCCGGGACGCGGCGCGGCGGATCAGCGTCTCGCTGGGCTGGGTCGCCGAAGCGGACAGCTCGACGAACCCCGAGCATTCCGACGGAATCAGGCCTTGACCGATCAGGTCCATCGGCCGTAGGTTCCCTGCCAACCCCGATGACATTCAGACGACATCGGCGATTTACCCCTTCCGGTCCGCTTCCGACGCCTGCCCAGCGCGTTGTGAACAGCTGATGGCCGGACCTTATTCAGCCATCCGCCTCATGGCAGTCCACCGCAGGAACGCTCCCTCATTTTCGGCACTTCTCGGAAGGCGAAGTCCGCATGAGCGTTCCGCACCACCACACCCCTGCCCA
>NZ_JBHVEE010000254.1:0-5740 GCF_042802415.1 Streptomyces sp. NPDC057486
GGCCCGGAACCGTGAGTGACGGTTCCGGGCCCCTTCGGCTGTCGCGGGCCGGTCAGACCTCGTGCTGACGGACGGCCGCGGCGGCTTCCGCCTTGCGGGCCTTCTCGGCCTCCTCCTCCGCCTCCATCTCGGCGAAGACGTCGATCGGCGGCGGCGCCTTTGCGAGGAAGACCCAGGTCAGATATACCGCCAGCAGGAACGGCGGGATCTTCAGGGCGACCAGGACCCAGCCGAGCTGCGCGGTGTCGGCCCACCAGTAGAGCGGGAAGAGGATCGCGCACTTCGCGAGCAGGATCAGTCCCCAGGCCCAGCTGGCCTTGGCGTACGCCTTCTTGCGGCCGGGGTTCCTGGTACGCCAGGAGAGGTTCTCCTTGAAGACCGGGCCCAGTATCAGGCCGATCAGCGGCACCCCGGCGAGGGTCGTGACGAGGTACGCGAGGGCCAGACCCAGCGTGTAGAGCATCCCGGGCAGGTAGAAGTCCTTGGCGTTGCCCGTCATCATCGCGAAGACCACGCCGAAGGCGACGCCGAAGACCCCGCTGAAGGCGTGCTTGACGGTGTCCCTGCGGATCAGCCGTACGACGACGAGGACCAGGGAGACGACGAGCGCCGCGATGGCCGATACGTGCAGGTTCTTGTCGATGGTGAAGATCGTGACGAAGAGCAGCCCGGGAAGAACTGTCTCCACCATCCCCCGGATGCCGCCGAACGCCTCGAAGAGTGCGGCTTCGGTGACCGCCTTGGCGTCGGCCTCCTGCTGGGCGGTCGGGTTGGTGCGGTCCGTGTCGGACGTCGGCTTGTCGAGAGACGTCACCGGCTACTCCTTGCCGAGCGGTCGGAGTTCGTATTTGGGGTTGAACAGCACCCGGCGCCCGTGACTCATGGCGATCCGGCCCGAGGCGATGAGCTTGCGGCCCGGCTCGATGCCCACGATGGAGCGCCGGCCCAGCCAGACCACGTCGAGCGGTGCGGTGCCGTCGAAGAGCTCCGCCTCCAGGGCGGGCACTCCGGCGCGCGGCCGCAGGGTGACGGTCCGCAACGTACCAGTCACCTTGACGATCTGGCGGTCGGTGCAGTCGGAGATCCGCGTGCAACCCGATGCCTGCGAGTCCTCCTGCAGCTCCTCCGACTCCAGGTCCTGCTGGGAGCTGGACAGCCGGTCGAGCATCCGGCGGAAACGGCCGGACGGCCTCTCCGCCTTCTCGGGACGTGGAACAGCACTCATACCCGAAGGGTACCGGGCCACGGCGGTCCGGGCGGATGTCCGTTCTCTCACTCGAACGGGCTATCCGATACGGCCCGTTCTTGACGTTCGTCCGGTACGCGCGGGGCGCCGACCGCCGTCGATCCGGTGCGCTCGGGCATCAGCCGCGTTCGAAGCGGTAGCCCATGCCCGGCTCGGTGACGAAGTGCCGGGGGTGCGAGGGATCCGCCTCCAGCTTGCGTCGGAGCTGTGCCATGTAGACCCGCAGATAGTTGGTCTCGGTGCCGTAGGAGGGCCCCCACACCTCCTGCAGCAGCTGCTTCTGGCTGACCAGCCGGCCGCTGTTGCGGACCAGGACCTCCAGCAGATGCCACTCGGTCGGGGTGAGCCGCACGTCGCGTCCCTCGCGGTGGACCTTCTTCGCCGCCAGGTCGACGGTGAACCCCTCGGTCTCGACCATCACGACGTCGTCGCCGCCGTCCTGGCCGACCGGCTCGGCCCGGCGCACCGAGGCACGCAGCCGGGCCAGCAGCTCGTCCATGCCGAACGGCTTGGTGACGTAGTCGTCGGCCCCGGCGTCCAGCGCCTCGACCTTCTCGTCGGAGGTGTGGCGGGCGGAGAGCACCAGGATCGGCACCCGGGTCCAGCCGCGCAGCCCCTTGATCACCTCGACGCCGTCCATGTCCGGCAGCCCGAGGTCGAGGACGACGACATCGGGGTGACGTGCGGCGGCGAGCTGCAGGGCGGTCGCACCGTCGGGCGCGGCGTCCACCTCGTACTTGCGCGCCTTCAGGTTGATCACGAGGGCGCGTACGATCTGCGGCTCGTCGTCGACCACAAGCACCCTGGTCATCGCGGACCTGCCTTTCTGCTGTACGGAACTGCTGACTGAGGCGGTACGGACATCATGAGGCGACCTGCGCCGGCAGGTCGGGGCCGACCGGAACGTATCCCGACACCGCCTTGAGCGTCAGGACCATGGTCATGCCACCGCCGGGGGTGTCCTCGGCTCCGAGGGTGCCGCCCATGGACTCCACGAAGCCGCGGGCGACGGCCAGTCCGAGGCCGACCCCGGCGCCGCGCGGGGCGTCGCCGTAACGCTGGAACGGCTCGAAGATCCGCTCCTTGCCCTCGTCGGGGACGCCGGGCCCGCGGTCGGCCACCCGCAGCTCGACCCGGGAGCCCAGCGCGCTGGCGGCCACCGTGACGCGTTCCCCGTCGGGGCTGTACTTGACGGCGTTCTCGACGATGTTGGCGACGGCCCGCTCCAGCAGTCCCGGGTCGACGGCGACCATCGGCAGCGACTCCGGGATGTCCAGGTCGACGCTGTCCTCCGGTACGCCTCCGAGCGCCATCGGGACCACCTCGTCGAGGTCGATCTCGCGGATCAGCGGGGTGACGGTGCCGGTCTGCAGCCGGGACATGTCGAGGAGATTGCCGACCAGGTGGTCGAGGCGGTCGGCGCCGGCCTCGATGCCTTCCAGGAGCTCCGCCCGGTCCTCGTCGGACCAGGCGACGTCGTCGGAGCGCAGTGAGCTGACGGCGGCCTTGATGGCGGCCAGCGGGGTCCGCAGGTCATGGCTGACGGCGGCCAGCAGCGCGGTCCGTATCCGGTTGCCCTCGGCGAGCCGGCGGGCCTCCTCCGCCTCCCCGATCAGTCGCTGCCGGTCGAGTACGACGGCGGCCTGAGCGGCGAACGCGCCGAGCACGCGACGGTCCTCGGCGGGCAGCACCCGGCCGGACAGCGCGAGCGCCATGTGGTCGCCCACGGGCATGTCCACATCGGCGTCCTCGGGACGGGCGACCGGCCCGGGGCCGACGCTGCCCGCGCAGGTCCACGGGTCGACGTCGCTCTTCCGCTCCAGCAGCGCCACGGACTCCATCGCGAAGGTCTCGCGGACCCGCTCCAGCAGGGCGTCCAGCGTCGTCTCACCGCGCAGGACGCTGCCCGCGAGGAACGAGAGGATCTCGGACTCGGCACGCAGCCGGGCCGCCTGATGGGTACGGCGGGCCGCCAGATCGACGACGGAGGCCACCGCCACCGCGACCGCGAAGAAGATCACGATGGCGACGAAGTTCCTCGGATCCTGAACCGTCAGGGTGTGGGTCGGTGGGGTGAACCAGTAGTTCAGCAGCAGGGAGCCGACGGCCGCCGAGGCGAGGGCGGGCAGCAGCCCGCCGATCAGGGCGGCGGCAACGGTCATGAAGAGGAAGAGCAGGACGTCGTTGGCGAGCCCCGGGCCGTCCTTCAGGCCGGTGAGCAGCACCGTGAGGAGGGCGGGGCCGCCGACCCCGACCAGCCAGCCCCAGACGATCCGGGCCCGGCCCAGCCGGGCCCCGCGGGCGATCGGCAGTCCGCGGCCCTTGGCGACCTCTTCGTGCGTGACGATGTGGACATCGAGGTCGGGGCCGGACTCCCGGGCGACGGTGGCTCCGACGCCGGGTCCGTAGATGTACTGCCAGGCCTTGCGACGGCTGGAGCCGAGCACGATCTGGGTGGCGTTGACACCGCGGGCGAATTCGAGGAGCGCCGAGGGTATGTCGTCGCCGATGACGTGGTGGAACGTACCGCCGAGGTCCTCGACGAGGGTGCGCTGGACGGTGAGTTCCTTGGGCGAGGCGGAGGTCAGTCCGTCGCTGCGGGCGATGTAGACGGCGAGGATCTCGCTGCCGGAGCCCTTGGCGGCCATACGGGATGCGCGGCGGATCAGCGTACGGCCCTCGGGGCCGCCGGTGAGTCCGACGACGATGCGTTCACGGGCCTGCCAGGTGGAGCGGATGTTGTGTTCGCCGCGGTACTCCTGGAGGTATTCGTCGACCCGGTCGGCGACCCAGAGGAGGGCGAGCTCGCGCAGAGCGGTGAGGTTGCCCGGGCGGAAGTAGTTGGACAGGGACGCGTCGATCCGGTCCGGCTTGTAGATGTTGCCGTGGGCCATCCGGCGGCGCAGCGCCTGCGGCGACATGTCGACCAGTTCGAGCTGGTCGGCACGGCGGACGACCTCGTCGGGGACGGTCTCACGCTGCCGTACGCCCGTTATCGACTCGACGACGTCTCCGAGCGACTCCAGATGCTGGATGTTGACGGTGGAGATGACGTCGATGCCGGCCTGGAGGAGTTCCTCGACGTCCTGCCAGCGCTTGGCGTTGCGCGAGCCCGGCACATTGGTGTGGGCCAGTTCGTCCACCAGGGCGACGGCGGGGGCGCGTTCCAGGACCGCGTCGACGTCCATCTCGGTGAAGACGGCGGACCGGTACTCGATCTCGCGGCGCCGGATCTGTTCCAGGCCGTGCAGCATGACCTCGGTGCGCGGCCGGTCGTGGTGCTCCACGAACGCCACGACGCAGTCGGTGCCCCGCTCCACCCTGCGATGGGCCTCGGAGAGCATCGCGTACGTCTTGCCGACGCCCGGTGCCGCACCCAGGTAGATCCGAAGCTTGCCGCGTGCCATGGCCCCATTGTCTTTCAGAACGGCTGCGGCCGGTGCGGCAGCCGAACTCGAAGCTACCCCGAGGATTTACGACAAATGAGACAGAGAGCCGGGCAGAAGACCGAATTGACAGAATTCTGATGCGCCGAACCAGGCTGAATGCCCATATTCCGAAAATGAGCGACAAAAGGTGCCCGGGGTGAACCCGGGCACCCCTCTCCCCCGCCCCTACGCGTACTCGGCGATATGCCCGTCGCTGAGCTCCAGCACCCGGTCCGCCAGCCCCAGCAGCTGCGCATCGTGCGTCGCCACCAGCGCGGTCACCCCCTCGCTCCGTACCACCGCGCGCAACAGCTCCATCACTGCGAGCCCCGTCTCCGCGTCGAGCTGCCCCGTCGGTTCGTCCGCGATCAGCAGTGCGGGCCGGTTGGCGAGCGCGCGGGCGATGGCGACGCGCTGCTGCTGGCCGCCCGAGAGCTCGCCGGGCCGCTGGGCACTGTGGTCGCCGAGCCCGACCAGGGAGAGCAGCAGCGCCACCCGGTCCTCCCGCTCGCGCGGATCCGCCTTCCGCAGCCGCATCGGTACGCCGACGTTCTCCGCGGCGGTCAGGATCGGGATCAGGCCGAACGACTGGAAGATGAAGCCGATCCGGTCCCGGCGCAGCTCCAGCAGCCCGTTCTCGCCGAGCTCGGAGAGGTCCGTGCCGTCGACGGTGATCCGGCCGCCGTCGGGACTGTCGAGGCCGCCGACCAGGTTCAGCAGGGTTGTCTTGCCGGAGCCCGAACGCCCCTTGAGTGCGACGAGCTCGCCACGCGGCACGTCGAAGGAGACCCCGCGCAGCGCGTGGACGGCGCCCGCGCCGGTTCCGTACGAGCGGTGCAGGTCCTCGACGCGGACCATCGGCCCGCGGGCCGATTCCTCGGCGACGGCCGTGCCGCCCTGCCCGCCCGTGCTCTTGGTGCCGGTGCTGTCGGTCATGCGCTCCCCCATGCGTGGTCGGTCCCCGTCGGCCGACAGTATGTGCATGAGGCAGACGGCCGGGCAATGGCCGAGGCCCCTTCGCCGGCGGATGTGCCCGGGCGCCGTGGT
This sequence comes from Streptomyces sp. NPDC057486, assembly GCF_042802415.1. Lineage (NCBI taxonomy): Bacteria > Bacillati > Actinomycetota > Actinomycetes > Kitasatosporales > Streptomycetaceae > Streptomyces > Streptomyces sp. NPDC057486. Next base: position 5,722 of record NZ_JBHVEE010000254.1, read on the forward strand.
CCCTGCGGCTGTCTCTTAT
>NZ_JBHVEE010000255.1:0-5713 GCF_042802415.1 Streptomyces sp. NPDC057486
AAACCTTCATCATCCGTGCAGCACCGCATCAAGAACTCGACCTACATCGACTCCCCTCAACGTTCAGGACACACCAAACGCCAGATGTTCGGCCGTGCAGGCTTCGACCTCCTACGCAAGCGAGTCCTGCTTGCGTGACAGACCTCGCGACCTCCCACCGCCGGGGGACCGCCTAAACCGGCTCCTCGTACACGTCAATCTCAAACGGCACGCGTTCAAGCAGCAGTTCGAGACGCCTCTCCATGGTGACGAACCACTGGTCGAGGTCCGCATCAGTGTCGTGAAAGAACCACGAGTTGAAGCGCCCCAGGGCGTCCAGAGCGGGTTCGGGCTCGTAGCGCAGTTCGCAGTGGACCTGCACGTAGTGGTCATGCTCGCCGTCGACATCGCTGATATCGAACTGTCGCGTGAGGTCCACCGTGAACATCGGTCGCCCACTGAAGGCGTACGTGCCGTACTGAAAGAGCAAGCCGTCGGAGTCGGGTATTGCCGCTGTGTCAAAGCGCTGCCGCCCGAATCGTATGAGGGCCAGCCACACAGCCCGAGTGGTCAACTCGGTCGTCGTCGATCGCCCAGCCGCCAGCTCGGCACGCAGGACATCGAGGGCTTCCTCCAACCGCGGTTTGTTGGGCACGCCAGCTCTCCTCGCTTCGTGAATCAGCACCGTAACGTCCGTGGAGGAGGATCAAACCCGGCCCTGGTCCCCCAGACATCCGCCATGCCGCCTTGTAACGCTCAGTTACCGCTGCACGAAAGCTGTGCCAGAGTCACCCGGAACCACGGACGGGTGATGCTCACGAGTTTCCACGTCGCCGGGGTACTTGCCAGGTCAGCATCGGAGTGCTCCTGGTGAAAGGCCCTGGTCATGCCGCAGATGTCGAAGGTCGAGCTGTACGCCGCGATCCGGCGCGACCACCGGTTCCCAGGGCCCGCCGCGGGGACAGGGGCGCAGCCGGGCGCGTACCGAGGACGCCTCGGGCTCGCAGTTCGTGGAGGTCGGACAGGCGCTCTCCGGGAAGAGCGTCGAGCAGGTCGGCCTGGGCGGCACGGATGCTGTGCGCGGGAACCTGAGGGCCGGCGCCAAGAGGGCGGCGGACGGTCACGTCGGCCATCGTACGGGCGCGCGGCAGCGGAGGGCGTGTTGGCCCTGGCCGTCGAGTCCGCAGCAGCCGTTGCGGCGCCCGTGGTCCGGGTGCGGAGCCGTTCCCGGCACGTCGTCGGGATGCAGGATGAAGAGACTGGCGTCGTGGCATGTGCCGTTAGGGCACCATGACGGGGCGTCCGCAGCCTTCGGCGAACCGATCGTTCACTCGTCCGTCAGAGTTCCTCCTCCCCTGCGTACCCCACCGGTGGCCGGGCCCGGCTGGACTGCTGCCCCGCAGACGACGGCCGATGCAAGCAGCGGCCGTCCCGGGCTTCGAATGAATGAGGGTTCATGGACAACGCAGTCGGTACCCGTCCGAGCCGCAGCGTGCGTACCCGGGCGGTGCTGGCCGCCGCCGTCGCGTTGGCCGCCGTCACCCCCTGGACGGCCTCCGGTGCGGCGCAGGCCGTGTCCCCCGCGGCGGCCACTTCGGTCGCCGCACCCGCCACGGAGCAGTGGACGACGCAAACCGTCGCGCCGGGCGTCCAGGTGCGCACTGGCCTCCTCCAGCACACGGACGCAGCGCCGACCTGGACCATCACCGTCCAGGCGCGCGCCGTCAACCGGCTGACCGGCGCCGCGACCTGGGCCCCGGTGGGCGACCGGTCCTGGGCCGACACCACGGCGCGGCAGCTGCGCGCCGCCGGCTTCACGCCGATCGAGGACCGTGTGGAGTGGGCGGCGTACGCGGACACTCCGCGCGGCACGATGGGCTGGCGGGTGCGGGTGGGCTCGTACGCGACCCAGGCCGCGGCCACGAGCACGCGCACGGGGCTCACCGCGGCCGGGTTCCAGACCACGGTGGACTGGACCGGCTACGACGCCGAGCAGCCGGCGGACCGGGAGAACGTCCACATCGCCGTCATCGACCCGCAACGCTTCACCGGTTCGGTCGAGGCCACCCACCACGGCAACGTGGCACAGCGGGAGAAGACGTCCTCGGTGGCCGCCGCTCTCGGCTCCGTGCTCGCCGTCAACGGCGGGTTCTTCATCACCTCCGACGCCGACGGGGTGCAGGGCACTTCGGCTGGTGTCGCCGCCTACGGCGGCGAGTTGCAGTCGTTGGCGGCCGGAACCCGTGCCGCGCTGATCATCAAGGACGGTGGCCGGCACGCCCGCATTGCCGACCTGGACACCACGGTCACCGCGCGGGCGGGCTCCGCCACCTACGCGGTGCAGGGGATCAACCGGGTGCCGGGCAAGATCCGGAACTGTGGCCGCCCCGGGGCGGCCCCCACCGAACTGCCCCGTCAGGACCTCACCTGCACGGTCGCCGATGATCTGGTGAAGTTCACCGCGCAGTTCGGAGCCGGGCTGCCCACCGGCGGCGGCACCCAGGTGGTGCTGGACGCCTCCGACCGGGTGGTGTCGGTCGGCACCCGCGGCGGCGCAGTGCCGTCCGGCGGCTCGGTGCTCCAGGGCATCGGGGCGGCCGCCAACTGGCTGTCGGCCCACGCCGAGCCCGGCAAGAAGATCAAGGTGCAGGAGGTCATCCGGGACACCGACGGGCGCGAGGTCGAACTCGGCGCCGACGACACCATCGTCAGCGCCGCCCCGACCCTGGTGGAGGACGGGCAAATCCACGTCGACGCGGCCGCCGAGGGCACCCTGGACCCGCTGGACCTCTCCTTCGGCTACGCCTGGTCCAACGCGCGCCAGCCCCGCACCATGGCCGGCATCGACAAGCAGGGCCGGCTGATCCTGGCCACCGTGGACGGCCGGCAGCCCGGCGTCAGCGAGGGCTTCACACTGACCGAGGCCGCGGCGTTCATGCGCTCCCTCGGCGCGGTGCAGGCGCTCAACCTGGACGGCGGCGGCTCCTCCGCGATGACGGTGGACGGAAAGCTCGTCAATGTCCCCTCGGACGCGACGGGCGAGCGCACGGTCGGCGACACCCTGCAGGTGCTCCCGGCCCACCGCCGCTGACCCCGGCGGTACCACGTGGCAGAGGCAGGCCCCTCCCCCGCAGGGAGGGGCCTGCAGCCATGCACCACACCGACCAGCGGACACTCATCCCCGTGTCACCAACAGCGCATCACCCCAGACCAGACGCCCGCAGCCACCCAGTGACACCCACCACAGAACCAGTGACATCCTCATTCAGATTCGCACCCTGGACGTGCCCTACGAACACCAGGAAGGCGCCTGGCTGTCCGACCAGAGGCGGTCCTACCGGGCCGGGACCATGTCCAGCACCCGGGCCAACGAGCTCGAAGAGCTCGGCATGATCTGGGACACCGCCGACACACAGTTCGCCGAGAACCTCGCCGCCGCCCGCGCCTACTACGCGGAGGCCGGCACCCTGGCCGCGCCCCGCCACGCCACCGCCCTCGACAAACCCGTCGGGCAATGGCTCACCAACCTCCGACGGCCCGGCGTGTGGGGCTCGTAAGTGTCGCGTTCTTGACATGTCGAAAACTCGACGTGGTCCTGTGCGGGCGCCAGGCCTGCCCGAGGCAGGTGGGAACCCGGATTGCTCCGGTGAGTGCCCGGTCAGGTCCGCCACCCGACCGGTGCCGTCGAGCGCACGGGTTGCATCAGGCACCCACGCCGATGGGCACGACGTCAAGCCGGCCGCGCCAGGCGGGCCGTCAGAACACGGGCCCGGGCCTGCTGGACCGCCCCCGCCTGGGAGGCGGCGAAGCGGGGCAGGTCCGGGGGCGTACGCAGGTGCAGCGTGTCGGTGACGACGCAGCCGGCCTCATGGTGGTCGATGGTGAAGCGGTAGCTCATGTGGACCCGGCCGGGGCTGCGGACCTCGCCGGATATCTCGGCGGACTACGGAAGACCGTCCGAGACGGCGACGAGCGTGACGTCGATGATGTTGTCCTGCCGGAGGACGCCGAGGAACCGGAAGCGCTCCACGGCCGTGTAGTCCACGGTCCCGCCGCTGCGGCGCACGTCGCGGACGGCGACGAGGAGCGGCGACAGGCCGACGTAATGCGACGGTTCGGCCAAGTGCGCGAAGACCTCCTCAGGCGGCGCTGCGATCCGGAACGTGTGTTTCAGCTCGGTGGACGGCACCTCGGACCCTCCTCCATACGGTGTGGTGGCACGGTGATCCTCCCATCGCGGGCGCTCGTAAAGGTCGTTGAGCCCTCGCCCCAAGAGAGGTGCGCATTACATGGCTCCGGGTCAGCGATCCAGTACGATTTTCGGGCTGCAAAACGCCTCCGACGCAAGATAGTTCGGCGGATGCCCTCACCACGCGACCGACCTCTACTTCCCGACCCCGACATTGCGGGTGCCGAATAATCATCCGCTCTGGTCAAGCGGCGTGGTGGTACTCGTGGAGGGTGCCGCCGAGTCGATCTCGTCGGCGGATCTTCGGGTGTGTGATCTGTCCTGGTGCGGTGATCGGTTCGGGCAGTGAGCGGAGCGGGGCGGCTTGGCCCAGGGCCCGGTGAGGCCGATGCCTGTTGTAGAAGGACTCGAACTCGCGTAGGGCGTGGAGCAGGTGACACTGGTTCCAGATCAAGGTGTGGTCCAGCAGCTCGCGCCAGCAGGTCTGGATCCACCGTTCCATGATGGAGTTCATCCGGGGCATCCGGATGCCGCTGAGGACGACCTCCAGCCCGGCATCGGCCAGCACCGCGTCGAAGGCCTGCGTGAACCTCGAGTCCCGGTCGCAGATCAAGAACCTGGCCTTGCTGCCCGCGTACTCCAGGTCCATGGCGAGGTTGCGTCCGAGCTGCACCACCCAGTCCGCGGTGGGGTGTGCGGTCGCGCCCAGGATCCGGATCCTACGGGTGGCGTGCTCGATGACGGCGAAGACGTACACCCGCGCCCCGGTCAGGGTGCGGGTCTCGAAGAAGTCGCAGGCGAGCAGCGCGTCCGTCTGGCTGCGCAGGAAGTCGGCCCAGGTCGTGCTCTCGCGTTCGGGGGCAGGCGGCATGCCGTGCTCGCGGAGGATCTCCCAGACGGTGGAAGCGGCGACCTTGACACCCAGCGTGGCGAGTTCACCGTGGATGCGCCGATACCCCCAGGAGCTGTTCTCGCGGGCCAGGCGCAGGACCAGGGCGCGGATCGATCGGACGGTGGGTGGTCGTCCGCGCCGCCGGGGTGCGCAGTGCGCAGCGTGGCGTCGTTTGAACAGGTCGCGGTGCCAGCGCAGGTTGGTACAACGGCACCGAAGAAGTCAGCGGCACTATCAACGCCCCCTGGTCCCACAAGACCGGCAGCCACGCCTACAGCTGGGGCACCACCGACTCCTGGATCGTCCAGGCCAACGAGACCACAACCCGCACCAAGACCTCCACCGGCACCCGCACGGTCAAGCAGAAGACCACGTACGACACCACGTACGGCATGCCAATGACCGTGGAGGACACCGGCGATACCGCCAAGACCGGCGACGAGGTTTGCACGCGGACCAACTACGCCCGCAACACGACGGCCTGGCTGGTGGCCGCTGTCAGCCGCGTCGAGGTGTTCTCCGCCTCCTGCGAGAAGACTCCGGCAATCCCCGGGGACGCGACCGCCGTGACCTGTGGCGGGCCTGCCTGGAGTACGCCCAGCGCGACCGGCGTTTCGGCGGCGCGGAGGAGGCGGCGGAAAAGACCGAACCGA
>NZ_JBHVEE010000256.1:0-5645 GCF_042802415.1 Streptomyces sp. NPDC057486
GCCTGCACCCTGCCCGCAGGCGGCGGGCCATCGCCGCGTCCGCACCCCCCGTACCGCTGCCGGCGCGGCCGCTCCGCCCGTCGCCCTCCGGGCGCCCCCGTTCGACCGCTCGGCGCCACCCCGGTCGTCCGTACCGTTAGTGTGGGGCCCCGTCCGAGACGCGCCAACGCCCCGACGGAGCGCGCGTGTACACCGATGCAGCCCCCGGGGGAACGCCCCCCGGACCTGGCCGGAGGGCCCGTACCTCGATGTCCGTGCACAGCCAATCGACGGCGCCGTACGCGGCCGCCGCCGCCCCAGAGTTCCCCCGGCACGTCGTCACCGCCGTGCTCGTCGCCCACGACGGCGCACGCTGGCTGCCCGCCGTGCTGGCCGGGCTGCTCGGGCAGGAACGTCCCGTGCAGCAGGTCGTCGCCGCCGACACCGGCTCCGCCGACGACTCCGCGCGGCTGGTCACCGAGGCGCTCGGCGCCGAGCGTGTCCTGCACCTCGCACGCCGTACGAGCTTCGGTACGGCTGTCGACGAGGCGGTCCGCACGGTCGGTGAACTCACCCCCGACGACCTGCCGTACCTGAAGCGCCCCAGCGGCTGGGACCCGGTCACCAGGAGCTGGCGCGACGACGCGTACGACCTGCCCGAACTGCCTCACGGCGAACCGGTGCAGTGGCTCTGGCTGCTCCACGACGACTGCGCACCCGAGCCCGACGCGCTCGCCGAGCTGCTGCGCGTCGTCGAGACCGACCACCACGCCGCGATCGTCGGCCCCAAACTCCGTGGCTGGTACGACCGCAAGCAGCTCCTCGAAGTCGGCGTCTCCATCGCCAACAGCGGACGCCGCTGGACCGGACTCGACCGCCGCGAGCAGGACCAGGGCCAGCACGACCAGGTCCGTACCGTACTTTCCGTCTCCTCCGCCGGCATGCTGATCCGCCGTGACATCTGGGAGGAACTCGGCGGGTTCGACCGCAGGCTCCCGCTGATGCGTGACGACGTCGATCTCTGCTGGCGCGCCCACGCCGCGGGACACCGGGTCCTCGTCGCCCCCGACGCCGTCCTGCGGCATGCCGAGGCGGCCGCCCGGGAACGCCGCCCCATCGACTGCGCCGGACGCTCCGTTGCCTCGCCTCACCGTGTCGACAAGGCCGGCGCCGTCTACACGATGCTCGTCAACGCCCGCGGCAAGCAACTGCCCTGGGTGCTGCTCCGGCTCGTGCTCGGCACCCTGCTCCGCACCCTCGCCTATCTGGTCGGCAAGGTGCCCGGTCAGGCACTCGACGAGGTCGCCGGACTCTTCGGCACCCTGTTGCGCCCCGGCAGGATCTTCACCGCCCGCCGCAGGCGCGGCAAGGGCGTCGTGGACGCGGCCGAGCTGCGCGGTCTCTTCCCGCCGCCCGGTGCGACCGTGCGCGCCACCGTCGAGCAGGTCGCCGGAAACTTCGGCAGCGGATCCGACGCCGATTCCGGCGGCTCACGGCACGGCGCCGTCGAGTCCGGACCGGGCGGTGACGACGCCGACTTCCTGGAGATCGAACAGTTCGCCCGACTGAAGCGGATCGGCCGCAAGCCCGGCCCCGTCCTCTTCGCCGTCCTGCTCCTCGTCTCCCTCGTCGCCTGCCGCAGCCTCCTCGGCGGTGGCGCACTGGCGGGCGGCGCCCTGCTGCCCGCACCCGCGGATGTCTCCGACCTGTGGGGGCGGTACGCGGACGGCTGGCACCCGGTCGGCACCGGGGGCACCCAGACCGCGCCGCCCTACCTCGCCGTGATCTCCGCCCTGTCCGCGCTGTTCCTCGGCTCGACCGGCTTCGCGCTCACGCTGCTGCTCGTCTGCTCCGTCCCGCTCGCCGGACTCACCGCGTACTTCGTGTCCCGCCCGCTGCTCGAATCGCGACTGCTGCGGGCCTGGGCGAGCATCGCGTACGCCTTCCTGCCCGCCGCGACCGGCGCCCTCGCGACCGGCCGCCTCGGCACCGCCGTGCTGGCGATTCTGCTTCCGCTGATCACCCGCGCCGCCGTCTCCGCAAGCGGGATGCGTGGTCATGGGGACACCCGCGGCAGCTGGCGCGCCACCTGGGCGTACACCCTGCTCCTCACCCTCGCGATGGCCTTCACGCCCATGGTCTGGCCGCTCGCCGTCGTCCTCGGCATCGGCGTCCTCGTACTGCGCCGCCACGACATCGCCGCCTACGGGCTCCGCTTCATCGCCACGATCGGCACCCCGCTGCTGGTCCTCGCTCCGTGGTCGCTGTCGCTGCTCAGCAGCCCCTCGTCGTTCCTGAGCGAGGCGGGCCTGGACTTCGGTACGGGTACGGCCTCCGCACTCGACCTGCTCGGGATCAGCCCCGGCGGCCCGAAGGCCGCGGGCGGCGTGCTGCTGCTCGGCATCGTGCTCGCGGCGCTGGCCGCGCTGCTGCGCGGGGAGCGACAGTTCGCGATCCGTGCGGCCTGGGCCGTCGCGCTCGTCGCCCTGGTCTTCGCCGGGATCGCCAACGGCTCCGGCTGGGCCGGGCCCGCGACCCTCGTCTACGGCATCGCGCTGATCGCCGCCGCGCTCGTCGGCGCGGACGGTGCCCGGGTAAGGGTCGCCGAGCTCAGCTTCGGCTGGCGGCAGCCTGTCGCCGCCCTGATCGCCCTCGCCGCGGTGCTGGCTCCCGCACTGGCCGCCGTCGGCTGGATGATCGGTGGCGCCGCGGGCCCGCTGGAGCGTCGTGACCCGGTGCAGGTCCCCGCGTTCGTCGCGGAGGAGAGCGGTACCCGCGACCAGCCGCGCACCCTGGTCCTCGGCGGCAGTTCGCCCGGCACCGTCTCGTACACCCTGGTCCGCGGCTCCGGCGCGCGGCTCGGTGACGCGGAGCTGGCCGAGTCGGGCGGCTCCAACAGTCACCTGGACAAGGTGGTCGCCAACCTGGTCGCGGGCTCGGGCGCCGACCAGGGCAGCCAGCTCAGCGGCTTCGCGATCCGTTACGTACTCGTACGGGACGGCGCGCCGCGCGAGATGAGCCGGGTGCTCGACGCGACTCCGGGCCTGAGCCGGCTGAGCCAGCTCGACGGCAGCGCGCTGTGGCGCGTGGACCGTCAGGTCGCCCGCATCATGATCGTTCCGTCCGGCGTCGACGGCGAGCAGCTGCCCGTCGGCTCGCAGCCGGTCGAGGCGCACTCCAGGATTCCCGCGGGCGGCTCCGGCCGCATCCTGCGGATCGCCGACGCCGCGGACCCCGGTTGGACGGCCACGCTGAACGGCCGGGCCCTGACCGCCAAGACCGTGGACGGCTGGGCACAGGGCTTCGAGCTGCCCGCCGAGGGCGGCACGCTGGACCTCACGTACGAGACGCCGGTCACCCACACCGCGTGGATCTGGGCCCAGGCCGCGCTCGGCGTGGTCCTGCTGGTCCTGGCTCTGCCGGGCCGTCGCCGGGAGATCGACGACGACCTGCCGGAGGCGGACCTGACGGTTCCGGCGGAGCCGGTCGCAGGCGAGGGACGCCGGGCGCGCAGGCTGCGCGCCGCGGCGGAGGCGGAGGCGGCACCCGAGGGCGTCGAGCCGACGCCGGACGAGGCAGGGCAGGACATCCCCGCGCAGCGGTCGACCGACCCGTACGCCGAGCGGTCCGAAGCACAGAACCCGTACGGCGACCAGTCCGCGGCACAGGACCCGTACGCCCAGCCGGACGACGACGGCCCGTACGCCCCCGTACCGCAGCAACAGCAGTACGGCGAGTGGGACACCCAGCAGTACCAGGGCGCCGACTACCCGCAGTACCAGGGCGAGCACCAGCAGGCCGCCGCCGATGCCTACCAGCAGGGCACCGCCCCGGCGTACGACCCGTACGGCTACCCGCAGCAGCAGTACGACCAGAACCAGGGCCAGTACAACCAGGAACCGGGTCAGTACGACCAGAGCCAGGGCGCGTACGACCAGGGCCAGTACAGCCAGTACGCCCCGCAGCCCCCGTACGACCCACAGGCCCCCTACACCGCACAGGGCCCGTACGACCCGCAGAACCCCGACGAGAACCCCGCCCCGGCCCGGAACCCGTGGCCGACCGGTAACGCATCGCGAGGCGAGTCCGAGTGAAGTCCACCAGTCTGTCCCTCATCGCGGGCACCGTAGCCCTCGCTGCCGTCACCGGGTTCGCCGCGCTCACCGCGCCGGGCGAGGCGGACGCAGGCGAGGCGAAAGCCGCCGCACGGCTGCCGGTGGAGCGGTCCAGTCTGCTCTGCCCGGCGCCCGGCCTCTCGGACCTCGCGGAGACGACGTACACGTCCTTCACCCCCGCGGCCGGCAGCGGGGGAGAGACAGGCACCGCCGACCTGATGCCGTCCGTCTCCACCACGGCGGACGCGGGCGACGACACCAGCGCCGAGAAGGACGGCAAGAAGGAGGAGAGCAAGAAGGCGGAATCCGGCAAGCCGGTCGTCTCCCTCAAGAAGCCCGGCATGCCGGCCACCGCCGAGGCGTCCGGCTCCGACGCCCCCGCCCTGGTCGGCACCGCCACCGGCGAACTGGCCCCCGGCTGGACCACGCAGCAGACCACCACGGTCAGCGCGGGCGCCACCCGCGGCCTGCTCGGGGTCAGCTGCACCGGCCCCGACACGAACTTCTGGTTCCCGGCCGCCAGCACGGCGAAGTCCCGCGAGGACTACGTCCACCTCACCAACCCTGACGACACGGCCGCGGTGGCCGACATCGAGCTGTACGGGCCGGACGGCTCGCTCAAGTCCGATGTGGGGGAGGGCATCACGGTCCCGGCCAGGTCCAGCGTTCCGGTCCTGATCTCCACCCTGACCAGTGAGGCGGCCGACGACGTGACGGTCCACGTCACCACGCGTACCGGCCGGGTCGGCGCCGTCGTCAGGGCAGCGGGTGACGGGGCCGGCAGCGACTGGCTCGCCGCCTCCGTCGACCCGACGGGGACCCTCGTTCTTCCCGGCATCCCGGCGGACGCCACGGACGTCCGGCTGGTGGCTTTCGCCCCCGGAGAGGACGACGCCGATCTGAAGGTGCAGCTGCTGGGCAAGAACGGTGCGATCTCACCGGCCGGACACGAGGACCTTCACATCAAGTCGAACATGACCGCAGGCGTCGACCTGAAGGACGTCACCAGGGGTGAAGCGGGCTCCCTGCTGCTGACTCCGGCGGAGAGCGGACGGGCCACTCCGGTGGTGGCGGCGCTGCGCGTGGTCCGCGGCACCGGCGACAAGCGGGAGGTCGCGTACATCCCGGCGACCGGGCCGGTGGGCGCACAGGCCACCGTGGCCGACAACCGGGCGAAGGGCTCGACCCTTTCCCTCACCGCTCCGGGCGCCACCGGGAAGGTGAAGGTCACGGCCTCGGCAGGCAGCGAGGGCGGCGAACAGGCCGTCCAGACGTACACGGTCAAGGCCGGTACGACGATCGCCGTCACCCCGCCGGTACCGGCCGGGCTGAAGGGCAGCTACGCGCTGACGATCGAGACGGAGTCGGGCGGTCCGGTCCATGCCGCGCGCACCCTGTCCCTTCCGGAGGACGGCATCCCGATGTTCACGGTGCAGACGCTGCCGGACGACGGCGGAACGGTCGAGGTACCCAACGCCGAACAGGACCTTTCGGTTCTGGACGGCTGAGCAACGGGTTCGGGGCGGGCCGAGGCCGGCCCGCCCCGAACCC
>NZ_JBHVEE010000257.1:0-5605 GCF_042802415.1 Streptomyces sp. NPDC057486
CCCGCAACTCGGCGGCCTGTTCCACGGACAGCTCCATACCAAGAGACCCTGCCACACAAGATCAAGTAATGCTGACGGAATCACAAGACACTAGCCGCCCATGGTCGTCAGGAGCCATTCGGCTGCGGACTCAACACCGCAGGCAGCAATCGTTGGTGTACGTGGTGGTCTTGATGTCCTTTGGCGGCGGCCTGGACTGCCATCGACGAACTCGCGGCCTGCGTACCGCCGCATGGCCTACATGGGGTTTGAGTCAGGGGGATGTGGGCTGGTTGAGTGGATGAGTCGTCCGGTCCACGGAATCCTCACCCACCCGCGGCCGGACGACGAATCCGCCCCCACACTCGGGAGGGGGCGGACTCAAGCTGGGTGGGTTGGAACTCGCCCCCGAGCACTCCGCCCCTGTCTCTGGCCACGGCTACGGCCGGGGCAGGGGCGGCGTCGTGGTCCAGGTCATCCAAGCATGGCGAGCGATCTGCCGAGAGCCCACCGAGGCGTTCCTCGATCTCCGTTGACTCATACCCATTCACGGTTGTCTTCGGCCGTGATGGTCCGGGTGTCGACGCTTTCGACGTCCGTTGGGCTCAGCCGACCAGGGGTGTCGGCTGTGCTGTGGGGCACGCCGAGGCGTTCGAGCAGCAGTCCTTCTCGAGTGGACCAGGGGCAGATCTCGACGTGCTCGGCCCCGCAGGCTTCCATGAGCGCCTGTGCGATCAGGGCTCCGGCCAGGGACTGTTCGGCGCGGTGTCGGGAGATGCCCGGCAGTTTGGAACGGCTGGACGGTCCCGCGGCGGCCAGCAGGGAGACTGACGTGCACAGTTGGGGTAGCGCGAGCTGCCGTCCGGATCGCGGTGTCTTGCCTTGAGCGGCGGCGAGCCGGGCGAGCTGTTCGAAGGTCTTGGAGCAGGCCAGCACCCGCCCGCCCGGTTCGGCCTGCGGCAAGCCGGGGACGGCTTCCAGGGACCGGCGGAGGTGCTGCCGGACCTCGGCCAGTCGGCGTGGGGATGGTGCGATGCCGTCGGGAAGCCAGTCCCGGGTGATCCTGCGGGCGCCCAACGGCAGCGAGTAGACGACACGGGGCCGGTCTCCGGTGCCGGAGGCGATCTCTACCGTACCGCCGCCGATATCCAGGACCAGCAGCTGTCCGGCCGTCAAGCCTGCCCACTGGCGGGCGGCCACGTAGGCCAGGCGCGCCTCCTCCTGGCCGGTCAGCACGCGAAGGCGGGTGCCGGTTGTGCGTGCCACCCGCGCGATGATCTCGTCGCGGTTGGGCGCGTCCCGGATGACGGAGGTCGCGAACGCGAACACTTCAGGCCCGCGCAGACGCGGGTCAGCGGCGACGGCCTCGGCCACTGCCCGTTCGACGCTCTGCACGCCGGCCTTGTCCAGCCGTCCCTTGCGGTCGAGGGTCTCGTGCAGTCTCAGCCGCACCTTGCGAGAGAACACCGGCTCCAGCACCGTCCCCGGGCGCCGTCGCACCACCGTCAGCAACGCACTGTGGCACCCGACATCGAGCACACCTGCCTGCCGCACCCCATCGCCTCCCTTGCCCCCGCTCGGACCGGCAGCTCGCTCTCCTGACGATGGTGCGACGAGGATTCCAGCCCACCGCGCGAGCCTATCGTCACTATCCGTGCACACCGCGCCATGACCCACAGGGGTGGAGTTGCGAACGTGCAAGTCTCGGATCCCTCGACCGTAGATCGCGGTCTTCATGTCGCAGCTGCGGCTTGTCGTCGTGCGAGCATCGCGAGGGTGGCCCAGCTGTGCCAGGACGTCCAGCGACTGACCTGGTGTTCATCAGGCCGACAGGCCCTTGCCGGACTGACAGGTCTGCTCGACTTGTGTCGGACGAGTAACTCTTCGTGACGCCGTGACGTCATGAAGATGGCGTCCCGCCCCTCGGAGAATCGCGCCCGGCCAGGGTGAGTGGGACGGTGGAGGGAGAGAAGGGGGCGCGTCGACGCTCCGCTCAAAACGCACCGGACGGCAGAGCACGGCCGTCGGTGGCGCCCGTCGACTACCCGCCGCCTCCCGCGCGAACGGCAGTCACGAGCTGGCAGACGCGAACGGCAGTCGCGAGCTGGCAGAGGAGAACAAGCGCCCGCGCGCGGAGATCGAAGCTCTGCGCGAGGACGCGGAACTTCCGTCGGCCGAAGAACGCCGTTCCGTGACCGAGAAACCGCCGCATGCGACGCCTCAGCGCCGGCAGTCGGCCAAGGTCCGCCCCAAGAAGCGGGATGAGTGATGACCGAGCCGATCACTGTGCGCGTCGAGGTCACCGGCCCCTGGGCACCCTACTCCTTCACCTCGCCGCCCCATACCGAACCCGCGGAGGGGACGGCGTCACCGTGACCGGCACTGCCCGGCTACCCGTGGAAGCCGCAGTGGCGGTCAGGATTTGCCGCGGCCGGTGACGAAGTCGCGGGCCCGGTCGACCAGGCCGATACCCGGGGCGAGGAGCTTGCTGGCCGTCGGGGTGCTGGGCGCGGAGGGGTGCGGCCGGGTGGGCGCCGTGGCTTTGGCCTGGCGGATCTTGTCCCCGAGGTCGTGCAGCTGCTGCGGGGTGCAGGCGCGGCGCAGCATCGGGAAGAGGTTGTTCTCCTCGTCCTGGACGTGGGCGGCGACCTCGTCCATGAGCTGCTGCAGCAGCGTGCGCATCGGCGGGTCGTCGGTGTCCACCCTCTCCAGCTGCTTGAGGATCTTCTCGATCCGGCCGTGGTCGGCGATCTCCTTGTCCGCGAGCGGGTCGCCGCCGTCGATGTGCTCGCGGACCGCCGGGTACAGGTACTGCTCCTCGGCGACCGAGTGCCGCACGAGCTCGATGGTGACCTCGTTCACCTGGTCCCGCAGCTGCTGGCCGCCCGCGGTCATCGCCTGGATGCGGCCGAACATCTCCTCGACCTCGCGGTGATCGGTCATCAGCTCGTCGATCACGTTCCCGCCGTGCCCCATCGCACATCCGCCTCTCTCATTCGGGGTCGGGTCTCTCCCGCCCAGCCCAGAGGTATCCCGCCTGGCACGGCGCGTCTGCCAGGCCCGCTGTGGCCTCACCCGATCGGCCCCGCCGCCCACGGCGCGACACATGTCGGACCAGTTCACCCCGCGCGGCTACCGGATGATTGCAGACTTCAGCGTGCACACCTTCCGCCTCGCGAGCGCCCACGGCGCGGCACGTGAAGTTCCACTGGAGGTCGAAGTTGGGCGTGGCCTGCCAGGTCTGGGACGAGAGGCAGCTCACCGCGGGGCAGAACCCACTTCCACCGCCGCAACCTGTGTGAGGCAATCGAAGCCAGCGAGTACCCCCGAGTGGGAGCTCAGCGTGCAGCTCATCCCGTGGGAGGACGAGCACGCCTACCCGTTCGGCCCGCTCGATCCGACGAAGATCGTGCCGGAGGAGCTGGTGCCGGTGCGGATGGTGCTGGACTGTAACCCACAGAACTTCTTCGCCGAGACCGAGCAGGTCACCTTCCACACCGCGAACATGGTCGCTGGCATCGACACCAACGCGGCAACCCGAGAACGGTCGACGAGGCAGCCATGAACGCTACCGATCCGCATCCACCGCAGCACCCCCGGCCAGGTGACGAGCAGCGGTTGCATCCGCCGACACTCCGCCACCACAACGCCCTGGCCAGCCACCTCCGTACTTCGAGGCGATGACACTGACCAGTGCCCAAAGGATGTCACAGAGGCGACGCAGTTTCGTCCGCCGAGCGGCCTGCGCAACGCGATGGCCAGCCCTGATCCGGGGGAACGCTCAGGCAGCTGACCAGCCCAGCCAGCTCCAGCGCACCCCAATCAAGCGCCCTGGGCGCGTGCCGGTCAGGGAGCGGGGGGCCTCGGGGTGCGAGCGCTGGCCGATACCGCGACCCCGACTTCCCGACGGTCGACTGTGCCTCACGGCGAGCCTCTATTCCCGCCCCCCATGGCACACCGCCGAACGGAGGAGTGGGCCCCCAAGTCCCCCTGGATATCCCCGCTATGCCGGTAGAGCCGCGTATAGCGTCGGGCCAGGTGTCCTGGTTCCGAAGTATCGACCGTCCGTGAAGCTCGAGAATACGGGCGATCGTGCTGTTCAGCGTGAGGATCAGGGCGATCCCCTCCGGTTCCCGCACGGTGCGGGGCCGGCTTTGATCCCCTTGGAGGACGAATGGCCAGCGGAACCGTGAAGTGGTTCAACTCAGAGAAGGGCTTCGGCTTCATCGAGCAGGACGGCGGCGGCCCCGATGTCTTCGCCCACTACTCGAACATCGCAAGCTCTGGCTTCCGTGAACTTCAGGAAGGCCAGAAAGTGAATTTCGACATCACCCAGGGTCCGAAGGGTCCTCAGGCAGAGAACATCACCCCCGCCTGAGCCGCACCTTTGCCATCGCTTTACGAGGACGGCCATGAGGACCACGGCCCTGCCAGACGCCGCAGGACGACCTGTCGGGTGGCCGGCGCGACGAAGAACAGCACGACCAGAACTGCGGGAAACAGCAGGCTTCCCATGATAGTGAGACTCGACGTGTTCGGGGAACGTCCCAGCCGCTGATAGCCGTTCCCCGAACACGTCGGATGGCCGCTCGGCGACGCCCGGTGCGTGCGCGGTTTGGTCGTGCGTGGATTCCGCGCCGGCGAACAGCAGGGCGTCGGCTGGTCGACGGCACATTGATTCCGTCAGCGGTCGCGGTTGCTCCCCAGGGCTCGGTCCAACCACACACCCTGGCCCAGTTACCAGTAGTGGCGCCGCCCGGCAATTCCGTGGCCGACAGCGCCCAGAAGAAACAGGATCAGTCCGATGACGAGCAGAATGATCCCGATGGTCCACAGTATCGAGATGCCGGTCAGGAACCCGATGATCAGCAAAATGACACCCAAGGCAATCATGGTGTCCTCCGATTCCGTGCACTGGCTCTTCGCCTTCACTGTGCTCCTGTGCTATCCAGGCGGCAACCTCGCCCGGGCGTGGCCCTGAAACGGGGCTCCTGGCCTCCAGGCCCGGCATGACTGCTGCCCCGGCTGCCCCCTGTCGATCGCATGACAATGCCGTTGCTTTAGCGATCATTCCCACTGGTGATGCAGGGGACTTCTGTTCCCAGGAGACGGGGTCGGGGTGCGGTGATGCAGAGTGCGCAGGCGTCGACGCGCGTGCCGGGCTATGTGAGGAGCGGCCGTGTTGGAGCGCGCCCGGTGCAAGTACATCTACAAGAGGTTCGCTCGTGGGCCGTCACAACGCCAGCCAGTTTCCGTGAAGTCCGCAACCAGGGTTTTCGAGGCGATCTCAGTGTCGTTAGCCGGTACATCCGTCTGCTCCGGCAGTCCGCAGTGCCGCCCCCCTCCGCCCCAGCCGATGCCCAAGCTGCGCAAAGTCCTGCGGTGGAACACGACCCATCTGGACAGACTGCGGCCCGACAAGATTGGTGGTCTGCGGCCCCGAAACGAGGTAGGCCCCTGCCTGAAGTCGATTTCAGTCACGGCGTCACCTCTGTCGTGTTTGCTTCCTGGACGGGGTTACGTCTTCTTCCTCTCCTTCGCCTTCCTCTTCCTCGTAGCCCCCCTCGCCTTCCTCTTCCTCGTAGCCCCCTTCGCCTTGGGGTTCGGCGTCGGGGGCGGCGGCGGC
>NZ_JBHVEE010000259.1:0-1436 GCF_042802415.1 Streptomyces sp. NPDC057486
AACACAGTGGACGCGAGCAACTGAGGACAAGCCCTCGGCCTATTAGTACCAGTCAGCTCCACCCGTTACCGGGCTTCCACATCTGGCCTATCAACCCAGTCGTCTACTGGGAGCCTTAACCCCTCAAGGAGGTGGGAATACTCATCTCGAAGCAGGCTTCCCGCTTAGATGCTTTCAGCGGTTATCCTTTCCGAACGTAGCCAACCAGCCATGCCCTTGGCAGGACAACTGGCACACCAGAGGTTCGTCCGTCCCGGTCCTCTCGTACTAGGGACAGCCCTTCTCAATATTCCTACGCGCGCAGCGGATAGGGACCGAACTGTCTCACGACGTTCTAAACCCAGCTCGCGTACCGCTTTAATGGGCGAACAGCCCAACCCTTGGGACCGACTCCAGCCCCAGGATGCGACGAGCCGACATCGAGGTGCCAAACCATCCCGTCGATATGGACTCTTGGGGAAGATCAGCCTGTTATCCCCGGGGTACCTTTTATCCGTTGAGCGACAGCGCTTCCACAAGCCACTGCCGGATCACTAGTCCCGACTTTCGTCCCTGCTCGACCCGTCGGTCTCACAGTCAAGCTCCCTTGTGCACTTACACTCAACACCTGATTGCCAACCAGGCTGAGGGAACCTTTGGGCGCCTCCGTTACTCTTTAGGAGGCAACCGCCCCAGTTAAACTACCCATCAGACACTGTCCCTGATCCGGATCACGGACCCAGGTTAGACATCCAGCACGACCAGAGTGGTATTTCAACGGCGACTCCACAACCACTGGCGTGGCTGCTTCAAAGTCTCCCACCTATCCTACACAAGCCGAACCGAACACCAATATCAAACTGTAGTAAAGGTCCCGGGGTCTTTCCGTCCTGCTGCGCGAAACGAGCATCTTTACTCGTAGTGCAATTTCACCGGGCCTATGGTTGAGACAGTCGAGAAGTCGTTACGCCATTCGTGCAGGTCGGAACTTACCCGACAAGGAATTTCGCTACCTTAGGATGGTTATAGTTACCACCGCCGTTTACTGGCGCTTAAGTTCTCAGCTTCGCCGACCCGAAAGTCAGCTAACCGGTCCCCTTAACGTTCCAGCACCGGGCAGGCGTCAGTCCGTATACATCGCCTTACGGCTTCGCACGGACCTGTGTTTTTAGTAAACAGTCGCTTCTCGCTGGTCTCTGCGGCCACCCCCAGCTCACCAAGTAAATCGGATCACCAGAGATGGCCCCCCTTCTCCCGAAGTTACGGGGGCATTTTGCCGAGTTCCTTAACCATAGTTCACCCGAACGCCTCGGTATTCTCTACCTGACCACCTGAGTCGGTTTAGGGTACGGGCCGCCATGAAACTCGCTAGAGGCTTTTCTCGACAGCATAGGATCATCCACTTCACCACAATCGGCTCGGCATCAGGTCTCAGGCTCAATGTGTGACGGATTTGC
>NZ_JBHVEE010000259.1:1533-3270 GCF_042802415.1 Streptomyces sp. NPDC057486
ACCTACCACACGCCCTACACCCTTACCCCGGGACAACCACCGCCCGGGCTGGACTACCTTCCTGCGTCACCCCATCGCTTACCTAGTACAAGTCTGGTTCGTCGGCTCCACCACTACCCTCAACTCCGAAGAGATCGGGCCGGCTTCACGGACTTAGCATCGCCTGATTCAGTATTGGGCGTTTCAAAGCGGGTACCGGAATATCAACCGGTTGTCCATCGACTACGCCTGTCGGCCTCGCCTTAGGTCCCGACTTACCCTGGGCAGATCAGCTTGACCCAGGAACCCTTAGTCAATCGGCGCACACGTTTCTCACGTGTGTATCGCTACTCATGCCTGCATTCTCACTCGTGAACCGTCCACAACTCGCTTCCGCGGCTGCTTCACCCGGCACACGACGCTCCCCTACCCATCCGTACTCCCGTTGGGGATACATGTACGAATGACACGACTTCGGCGGTACGCTTGAGCCCCGCTACATTGTCGGCGCGGAATCACTTGACCAGTGAGCTATTACGCACTCTTTCAAGGGTGGCTGCTTCTAAGCCAACCTCCTGGTTGTCTCTGCGACTCCACATCCTTTCCCACTTAGCGTACGCTTAGGGGCCTTAGTCGATGCTCTGGGCTGTTTCCCTCTCGACCATGGAGCTTATCCCCCACAGTCTCACTGCCGTGCTCTCACTTACCGGCATTCGGAGTTTGGCTAAGGTCAGTAACCCGGTAGGGCCCATCGCCTATCCAGTGCTCTACCTCCGGCAAGAAACACACGACGCTGCACCTAAATGCATTTCGGGGAGAACCAGCTATCACGGAGTTTGATTGGCCTTTCACCCCTAACCACAGGTCATCCCCCAGGTTTTCAACCCTGGTGGGTTCGGTCCTCCACGAAGTCTTACCTCCGCTTCAACCTGCCCATGGCTAGATCACTCCGCTTCGGGTCTTGAGCGTGCTACTGAAACGCCCTATTCGGACTCGCTTTCGCTACGGCTTCCCCACACGGGTTAACCTCGCAACACACCGCAAACTCGCAGGCTCATTCTTCAAAAGGCACGCAGTCACGACTGTTGCTCCGAAGAACAACAGCGACGCTCCCACGGCTTGTAGGCACACGGTTTCAGGTACTATTTCACTCCGCTCCCGCGGTACTTTTCACCATTCCCTCACGGTACTATCCGCTATCGGTCACCAGGGAATATTTAGGCTTAGCGGGTGGTCCCGCCAGATTCACACGGGATTTCTCGGGCCCCGTGCTACTTGGGTGTCTCTTAAACGAGCCGTCAATGTTTCAGCTACGGGGGTCTTACCCTCTACGCCGGACCTTTCGCATGTCCTTCGCCTACATCAACGGTTTCTGACTCGTCTCACGGCCGGCAGACCGTGAAAAAGAGATCCCACAACCCCACATGCGCAACCCCTGCCGGGTATCACACGCATACGGTTTGGCCTCATCCAGTTTCGCTCGCCACTACTCCCGGAATCACGGTTGTTTTCTCTTCCTGAGGGTACTGAGATGTTTCACTTCCCCTCGTTCCCTCCACACTGCCTATGTGTTCAGCAGCGGGTGACAGCCCATGACGACTGCCGGGTTTCCCCATTCGGACACCCCCGGATCAAAGCTCGGTTGACAGCTCCCCGGGGCCTATCGTGGCCTCCCACGTCCTTCATCGGTTCCTGGTGCCAAGGCATCCACCGTGCGCCCTTAAAAACTTGGCCACAGATGCTCGCGTCCACTGTGAC
>NZ_JBHVEE010000260.1:0-5274 GCF_042802415.1 Streptomyces sp. NPDC057486
CACCGAGCGTGTGTCACGGCCCGCGGCTCTGTCGCGTCCCGCTGGACGCCGTGGGCGTCCTGCGGCCTGCTCTTCCGTCGCCGAGCGGCGTTCGGGTTCGGTTTCCCCGTCCCGGACGTGCATGCCGGACAGGGGAACTCGGGCCCGCCCGGCGACTGAGGACAGCCGTTCGGACGGGGGCCCGTTCAGGTGCGGTTTCGGACCGGGACCCGCTCAGGGGGTGAGCGGGGGGCGCGGGCCGCTGTCGGGGCGCGGGCCCGGCCGGGTCTCCGTGTCGCGGATGACCTCGCCCTGGACGACCTTTCCGTCCGGACGGTGGATCCGGGCCTGCTGGAACGCATCGGAGAGGCTGCCGGGGGCCGCGGTGCGCATACGGCGATCCAGGGACTGCTCCGCGTACCGGCCGAGCGCCGCGCGGACCGGCGGCACCAGCAGCAGGAGTCCCGCCACGTCGGAGATCATCCCCGGGACGATGAGCAGCAGCCCGCCGAGCATCAGGAAGCCATTGCCCTTGCTGCCCGACGGGGCGGCGGACGGCGCCGCGGCCTCGCCGGGCCGGCCCGGCATCTGCTGGAGCGTCTCGGTGAGGTTGCGGAAGGCCCGGCGGCCGGCCGCCTTCATCACCGCGGCCCCGAGCACGACGCCCCCGATCAGGAGCAGCAGTACGGTGAACCCGCCCGCCACGTCCGCCACCAGGGTCAGCAGCCAGATCTCCAGCACTGCCCAGGCGGCGATGGCGAGGGGGACGAAGGTACGGGCGCGCGAGCGCCTCGGTGCGGTCGGGGGCGGGGTGCCGGTCGTCATGGTCCCCAGTGTGCCTGGACGGACGTCCAAGCGGGATAAGGGGGTGATCAGGAGGACTTGCGACCCAGGACCCGGTTCGTACGGGCGGTGACGCCCCAGGCCGTGACCCGCCACAGCGCCTCGACGAGGATGTCGCGGCTCATCTTGGAGTCACCGATCTCGCGGTCCACGAAGGTGATCGGGACCTCGACGACGTGGTATCCCGCGTCGACGGTGCGACGGGCCAGATCGACCTGGAAGCAGTACCCCTGGGAGGCGACCTCGTCGAGGCCGATCCCCTTCAGGGTCTCCGCCCGGAAGGCCCGGTAGCCGCCGGTGACGTCCCTGGTCTGCAGTCCGAGCAGCAGCCGGGAGTAGGTGCTGCCGCCACGGGAGATCATCTCGCGGGACTTGGGCCAGTTGACCACGCGCCCGCCCGGCACCCAGCGGGAGCCGAGCACCAGGTCGGCACCCTTGAGGGCGGTGAGCAGCCGGGGAAGTTCCTCGGGCTGGTGGGAGCCGTCGGCGTCCATCTCCACGAGGACGCCGTAACCGTGGTCGATGCCCCAGCGGAACCCGGCGAGGTAGGCGGCGCCGAGCCCTTCCTTGCCCTTGCGGTGCAGGACCTGGACGTGGCTGTCGGCGGCGGCGAGCTCGTCGGCGACCTTGCCCGTGCCGTCGGGACTGTTGTCGTCGGCGACCAGGATGTCCGCGTCCGGTACCGCGGCGCGCACCCGGGTGACGATCGGCTTGATGTTCTCGACCTCGTTGTAGGTCGGGATGATCACCAAGGCTCTGCCGAGCGGGCCGTATCGCCTCTGACCGCCGTCGTTCACTTACTGCCCCTCACGTCCGTACACAGGTGCACACCATATCGATCGCATCAGGGCCGGAGGCCGACGCGGTAGGCACCTGTCGGGCAAGCGCCCGGACAGAAGGAGGAAAGTACGGACAGAACTGCGGATCGGGGCCCGGCGCCCTTCGGGCCGACCTGGGGCCCGCTGGCTGCGGGTCGACCGAGAGCCGTTGTCTACTGAACGTCCGGGCCCCACCCGGGTCACACCCGCCGTCCGGTTCACACCTTCCCTCGCCCCCGAGGCGCGGGCGCTGAACCTGGCTGTCAGTGGTGGTGCGCCGGTGCGGCACACCACCCCATGACCCAGCGGCGTTCGACGACTGCGTGGAGGTTTAACCGGTCGGACGTCCTGTGGTGGACTCGGCCGAACCTACCGGCCCGTGGGCGCCTCCTGTCAATACCCTTCTGACCTGCAATGTTTACCGAAGTTACCTGGTCAGTACCGGAGATACGCAGGTCGCGGGGAAGCGGGGGCGCCTTCGATCGGCGGTACGAAATTTCAGGACGTCACTCGTTCGGCCGCACGTAGACAGTTTGTCCGAAGACCACAGTCCGCAGACAGACCGGGAGGTCGCCGCCCGGGGTGAGATCCGGCAGGCCGGGCGTCCCGGACCTCGGGTCGGTCGACCAGCGGGCGACCCGGTCGTCGGGGGCCTGGACCACGAGCTCCTCGGTGCGCCAGACCGCGTAGTCGGCGGGGGCGCCGGGAACGAGGCTGCCCGCGTCGTCGCGGCCGACGGCCCGCCAGCCGCCCCTGGTGTGCGCGGTGAAGCCGGCCCGTACGGAGATCCGGTGCTCCGGCGTCCGGTGGAACGCAGCGGCCCGTACGGTCCCCCACGGGTCCAGCGGAGTCACCGGGCTGTCCGAGCCGAAGGCAAGGGGCACACCGGCCCGCAGGAGGCCCGCGTACGGGTTCAGGGTGCGGGCCCGGTCGGCGCCGAGCCGCTGGGCGTACATGCCGTCCTCGCCGCCCCAGGCGGCGTCGAAGGCGGGCTGGACCGAGGCGGTCAGACCCAGCTCCGCGAAGCCGGCGATCGTCTCGGGGGTGAGCATCTCGGCGTGCTCGACGCGATGACGTGCGGCCCGGATCCGAGGCAGCCCGAGCGTCTCGGATGCGGCCCGGACCCCGGCCACCACGGCGGAGACCGCCGCGTCGCCGATGGCGTGGAAACCGGCCTGCAGACCGGCCTCGGTGCAGGCGGTGACATGGGCGGCGATCTGCGCGGCGTCCAGGTGGGCGGCGCCCCTGCCGCCCGCCGGTCCGTCGGCGTAGGGCTCGTGCAGGCACGCGGTGTGCGAGCCGAGGGAACCGTCGACGAAGAGGTCACCGGCCGCACCGATCGCGCCGAGTTCGCGGATCCTGAGGGCGTCCTTCTCGTCCGCGACCTGCTCGGCCCAGTAGCCGAAGACCCGCGGTCCCGGCCGCCCGGCGGCGAGCTTCAGCAGGGCGGTGAAGTCCTCCTCGTCGGAGATGTCGGGTCCGCCGCACTCGTGAAGGGTGCCGATGCCGAGCGAGACGGCGTGGTCGAGGGCTGCACGCTGCGCCTCGGCCCGCTGCTGCGGCGAGATCGCGCCATGGGCGGCGGAGCGCACGGCGTGGTGGGCGGCGCCGGTCAGTGGGGCGTCGGGGCGGTAGCCGGCCAGTGCGGTGACGCCGGGAACCAGATCGAGGAGGGCGGTCGTGACGACGGCGGAGTGCACATCGATCCGGGGCAGATAGAGCGGCCGGCCGCAGGCCGCGGCGTCGAGCTCGGCGCGCGACGGAGGCCGCTGCTCCGGCCAGCGCGTCGCGTCCCAGCCGTGTCCGAGGACGACCCGGTCCGTGGGGTGCGCGGCCGTGTACGCGCGTACGAGGTCGAGGGCCTCGGCGAGGGTGCGAGCACCCGCGAGGTCCAGGCCGGTGAGGGCGAGGCCGGTCGAGGTGGTGTGGACGTGGGCGTCGGTGAACGCGGGAGTGACCAGGGCCCCTTCGAGGTCGATCACTTCGTCGACGCCGCTCGCGAAGGCGTCGGCGGCCCCTTCCGACCCCACCCAGGCGACATGGCCGCGTTCGACGACCATGGCGGTGGCGAAGGGATCGGCGGGGCTGTGGACGTCTCCACCGCGCAGCAGCACGGTGCGGTGTTCGCTCTGGGGGGCGGTGCTCTCGGTCATGGCACCAGTCTCACCCCTGTGCGGAGCGGCGCCGCCCACGCCCCCCTCAGATCTGCGGGGGGCGTGCCTCGTACGGGGTGGAGAGGACGACGGTGGTGCGGGTGGAGACCCCGGCCAGCGAGCGGATCCGGGTCAGCAGGTGCTCCAGCTCGAGCGGGGTCGCGACACGCACCTTGAGGATGTAGTTCTCGTCGCCCGCGACGCTGTGGCACGCCTCCAGTTCCGGTACACCGGCGAGCCGCTCGGCGATGTCGTCCGGCGCGCTCGGGTCGAACGGCTTCACCGAGATGAACGCGGTGAGGGGCAGCCCGACGGCCTCGGGGTCGACGACCGCGGCATAGCCCCGGATCACCCCGCGCTGCTCCAGCCGACGGACTCGCTGATGAACGGCCGAGGTGGACAGGCCCGTGGCCTTGCCCAGGTCGGTGTAGCTCATCCGCCCGTCCTTGACGAGCAACTCCACAATCTGACGGTCCAGCTCCTCCATGCGGATCAACCTATGGCCCCAGGTCCCTCCAGGCACAGTCGCAGGGCCCCCGAACAGGGCACCTGTAGGGGGCATGTGACGAATGCCACAGGTTTACGGATGGGTAGCCGACGACCTCGCGGTTACGGCGGATGCGCGACGGGAAGTGCTTGCTGTGGTCGAGGCCGTGGCGCCTTGCCGGCCCACCCGAGGGGGAGAATCTCCATGCAGAGCCTGAAACTCACCGGACGTACCGAACCGGAGCCCGTTGAACCCGTCGAGGACTCCGCTCCCGACGCGTACGACACTTTTGAGATGTACCGGGTGATCTGCCCGGACTGTGCGCAGCCGATCGCGCTGCTGGCCGACGAGGATGTGCTGCCGGAACACGCGCTGTGCCCGACGCCGTGGAACCCGTTCGTCCTCACGGTGTGCGCCGGAACCGGTCGCGACGCCGCGCAGGCACGTCCGGCCGACGAGTCGCTCGAGCTCCAGGAACAGGAGATGGGACTGCTGCTGACGCTCCCGCAGGGGCTCGACTGGAGGATGCAGCCGTTCTCGCACGCCGGTGGCGCGGGTTCGCGCCCGCTGCGGGTGCCGCACCAGATCCGCCGCGACGCCGCCTGAGACGCCCTGACGCCGCCTGACGCGTATCGGAGGCGGTGAAGGGCGGCGAACTCTCCGTCTGCCGGATTCCTCCGGCAGACGCCCGGCACACGCGTGCTGCACCACGACGGCCGGGCCGGCGTGGTGCGCGCCATCGAGCCACGTCCACGCGGCAGGGGAACCTGACGAACGGGCGCTCGAATCCTCGCAGCAGTGACCCGACCCCGCCCCACGGCGTTGGCCCGGCATGACCCTGCTGCAATCCACGGCCGGCCCCGGTCGTCGCCGTCTCGCCGCTCCGACCCCCGAAAAATGGCTCTCCTGTCGCTTCCGTGGGTCGTTGACCAGGGCTGATACGTAGAACACGCCGTACCCGGGGTACGTTTCGACTGCTGAAGGTACGAAACGA
>NZ_JBHVEE010000261.1:0-4917 GCF_042802415.1 Streptomyces sp. NPDC057486
CATCGCGAACACTCGGCCGCTACGCCCCTTGCCCACACCGATTGCCAATCCGGACGAGATAGCCCCGCCTCGACATACGCCGACGCGAACGGCTCGGCGGCATCCTGAATGAGTACCAACATGCGGCGTGAGCAGCATGGATGGGGTTTCCGGCAAGCGCAGGGTCAGCGGCCCCGGGACAGACCCACGCGGCCGCGCAGCTCTTCACTACCGGGAAGGGCCTGGGCGTCCCGTCCCTCGCGTT
The DNA here is from genome assembly GCF_042802415.1 of Streptomyces sp. NPDC057486. Taxonomy (NCBI): domain Bacteria; kingdom Bacillati; phylum Actinomycetota; class Actinomycetes; order Kitasatosporales; family Streptomycetaceae; genus Streptomyces; species Streptomyces sp. NPDC057486. The sequence goes on from NZ_JBHVEE010000261.1 coordinate 245, forward strand.
CCGCGTGTGCCCGGCGCCACTCGCAGTCGTCGATCACGGCCTCGGCCCTGGCCCGTGGCAGGCCGCCCTGGGCGACAGCCTCCGCGAGGGTGAGGCCGTCCGCCCCGTTCCGATTGTTCAGCATGTTCTCCACAGCCAGCTCCCGCGAGACGGCAACCGCGAGCCGGGGGTCATCCTCCGGAACCGGCAGGAAGTAGCTCTCGAGCATCACCTGGCGCGGCCGGGGTACGGGCAGCTCGAGACCGAAGCGGCGCAGCCAGGCCCTGTGCTCGGTGTCCTTCGAGGTCCCCGGTGTGCGGCTCTGCGCCAGCATCTCCTCGGCGGTGGTGACCGAGCGCCCGGTCTCCCGCAGCCCGGGCAGGATGCCCGCCAGGACTTCGCCTGCCTGCTCCAGACGTGCGCGCGAGGAGACCGACAGCGTCACCTTCCCACGGCGTCCGACAGCAATGTCGGCCAGCGAGAGAAGCTGGTGCTCCTCACCCCTGCCGACCAGCGTCCAGGTGTCCTCGGACGTCTGCTGCAGCCAGCGGGCAGGCTGTTCCTCCACCCATCGCAGGTATTCACCGACCGAGGACAGGGCTCGTTCGAGCGGCTGTGCACTGTGCTCGTTCAACAGCCTGGCGGCGTCGTCGTACCGGGCGTAGCTGATCTCGTACCACTCCGGGATCCCACCGTCGCCGCTGATGATCTCCATGTCGTCCGATCCCCGCATCGCGTTCAACAACCGCTCCGGGAAGTGCGCACCGCCGCCACCAGGCGGGACCGGGCCCTCGGGGAAGAGCGCGGTGAAAGTCTCGCGCAGGTCACGTGAGGGCCCGGCGAGCGCGCCGAGCGCACGTAGCCGGGTTCCGTCGTTGAGCAGGCGGGCCACGACGATGTCGAGCCGCATCGCCGACAGCGAGAACAGCCGGTCGCGCTGTTCCACCTGCCGGGGTCCGCCCACCAGGCTGCGCAGCCACAGCCGCTCCCCGGCGCGGACCCGGGTCACCTCGTAGAGATCCAGGGGGGTGGTCAGCCACTCCCGGAGGAGTTCGCGCTCGTCGGCGCGGAGCAGATGCCCGCGGACGGCCAGGAACGCCGCGCCGGCCCCGCAGTCGAAGATCACCGCATCGGTGCACAGGCTGGCCGCGGTGGGGGCACCGACGGCACAGGCGAGCATGCGGTCCACGTGGTGCGCCCACGGGCCGCGCTGGGCGAAGGTGGCCAGGGCCGCGTACAGCGCGGGGGCCCGTTCGGACAGCGGGTGGTCCGCAGCAGCCCGGTCGGTGTTCGAGCAGCATGCCTTGTACTTGCGTCCGGAGCCACAGGGGCACGGCTGGTTGCGCGCCACTCGTCCCGCGGTGGTCGGCGCGGTCCGCAGTGACTCCAGCGACGGCAGGAGCGGCTCCGCGACGGTATCGGCAGCGATCGACTCGGCCAGCTCGTAGGCACGCGCCCAACGACCGGCGCACAGCTCGTACTCGGCCGCGTCCCGCACGGCGGGCAGCAGCGACGGCGCGAGCGTCAGGCACTGCTCGACGAGGGAACGGGCCCGGTCGCTGTCTCCCGCGCCCTCGGCCGCACGGGCGCGCAGCAGCAGCACAACGGCTCGCCACCTGGTGTCCTCAACGCCACCGTCCAGTACGTCGAGTGCGGCCGCCCAGGGGTGCGGTGCGCCGGCGTCCGTCTCATGTGCCAGGGCTTCAGCCTCCTGGGCGACATGGTCCAGGACATGGTCGGCGGTCAGCTGGTGCCGCCGCAGCTCGGCCACCAGGCGGTCAGGGGCGGCGGGTCCGCGCAGCAGCAGCACGCACGTCAGCACGTCGGCGACCTCATGCTCCGCGCGGTCGCCGCGCGGCCCGAACTCGCGCTTGAGCAGCAGTCTTACGGGAAGGCCGAGGTCAGTGCCGTACCGCACGGCATCATCGGTGCCCCCACGGTGGACGGCCGCCGCGATCTTGCGTACGGAAGCGAGGGGCGGACGAGGGGTGTGCTGTCGCGCGGAGTTGAACACCTGCCACAATTTACAGGCTGCCGCCCGGCGCCCGCCCACGACGTCGGCAATCCGTCTCATCGGCCCGAGTGGGGGAGGTACGTTCGTCCCTGATCGAATCGTGCGGGCCCCGGGACCGCACCCAGAACCGCATCTGTGCGCGGACGAGGAGCGGAACATGGCTGTGGCAAGGGAGCGGGTGGCCCGGCTGTTGGGCGGGGCGGGGGCCGGTGGCTCCTTCAGCGCCCGGCTCGACGCTCCCGCGGACGGGTTCCGGCTGGAGGTGGACGGCGCCGGACCGGTCGTCCTGCCGCTGCGCGCGCCCCGCACCCGCAAGCTGATCGACGTGGCGTCCCCGGCCGTGTTCGGCCGCGGGGAGGGAGACCCTGCGCGACAGCGGCGTGCGCGACACCTGGCAGATCCCGCCGGAGCTTCTCAACCTCGGTGGCCCCGCCTGGCCTCGGTTGCTGGAGGGCGCGCTGGATCACTTCCGCGGCGCTCTGGGCCTGGCCCCGGGCACCCGGCTGCGGGCCGAACCGCACGCGCTCCTCGTCTACGGCAAGGGCCAGTTCTTCCTTCCCCACCAGGACTCGGAGAAGGACGACGCGATGGTCGCCACCCTGGTCCTCTCCCTGCCCTCCGCACACACCGGCGGGGACCTGATCGTCGAGCACGCCGGGCAGCGTGTGGCATACAGCGCCTCGAAGACCGACCTGACCCTGGTCGCCTTCTACGCCGACTGCCGGCACGAGGTCACCCCGGTCCGGTCCGGCTACCGGGTCACTCTCACCTTCAACCTGCTGGCCGAGCCCGCGGCCCCCGCCACACCCGACGGGCCGGTCACCGAGCTGACCGACTGTCTGACGGAGCACTTCACCACCCCCGCCCGGCAGCGGTACTCTCCCCGGCCCCTGGACCCGCCCTACCGGCTGGTGTGCCTCCTCGACCACGAGTACAGCCAGAAGGGCCTGTCCTGGGACCTACTCAAGGGCACCGACGCCGAACGCGCCGCGCTGCTGCGCACGGCCGCCGGACAAGCCGACTGCGAGACGGTGCTCGCGCTGGCCGAGGTGAAGGAGACCCGGGAGGCGTACCGGGCCGGTGACACCCCCTGGGGCCGCTACGACGACTACGACGACTACATGGTGGCCGACGACGCCCCCGATGACGGCGACTACGAGATCGGCGACGTCGTCGACGACGAGATCACCCTGGGCTGGTGGACCGGTCCGGACGGCACCGGCGGCGAGAAGATCTCCCTCCGTGTCCGGGACCACGAGTGCTGCGCCGCCACCCCGCATGACGCGCTGACGCCCCACGAGTCCCACTACGAGGGCTACATGGGCAACTACGGCAACACCCTGGACCGGTGGTACCGGCGGGCCGCGGTGGTGGTCTGGCCACGGGACCGGGCGCTGATGGCACGCGGCGAGGCCGGGCCGGGCTGGGCACTGCGGGAGCTGACCTCCGGCATCGCACGGGGAGATGCCGAATGGGCGCGTACCGCGGCGGCCTCCCTCGCCCCGCTCTGGAAGCACACCGTGCTCGAACCCGACCTGCTCGGCACCGCCCTGAAGGCGACCGAAGGGCTCGACGCACCGGACACCGCCGCCGCGCTCCTGGAACCGTTCGGTTCGCAGGCACTCACCCCACAGGCGGTCGACGGGCTGGCCGCGGCGGCCCGCAGGTACGGGCGCCACTGGCTGAGCGGCGTCCTCGACGGCTGGTTCGCCGCGCGACGGCACTCCCTGGACCATGACTTCGCCTGGGCGGACGCACTGCCGGACGTATGCGCCGCGCTGCGAGACCAAGGGGCGGCGGCCACCGCGAGCACACTGGTCGAGGCGACCGCGCGGGCCGTGGACGACCGGCTGAGCAGTTGGCTCCCCACCACGTTCGCCCCGCCGTCCCGGAACGCCAGGGCCGCCCCCTCCGAGATCCGCCGCCGTGAGCTGGAGCACCTGGCCGGGCCGCTGGCGGCCGTCCTCGCCGCCGTCGACAACGCGGGGCGGGAGGCCGTCCGCACTGCCCTGCGCGGTTACCCGGACACCGTGCTGGAATGCCTGCTTCCCCTGCTGCGTAGGGCAGTCGAGGTCACACCGCAGGGCCAGGCCCGGCGTCCCGCACACCTGGACGCGATCGCGCAGGACTGCGCGTACCGGCTGCGCACGCTCCTGGACCGGCAACCACGCGAAAGGGACGACTGGTCGCTCGACTGGTCAGGGTGCGGCTGCGGCCTCTGCGCCGAGCTGGAAGCTTTCCTCCGCTCCCGGTCCACCGTGACCAAGGAGTGGCCACTGGCCAAGGACGGACGCCGGCACGTCCACTCCTCGATCGACGGAGCGGAGCTGCCGGTACGCCATGCGACCAGGCGGCAGGGGCGGCCGTACACACTGGTACTGACCAAGACCCGGGAGGTTTTCGAGCAGGAGAATCGTGCCCGCCGACAGGCCGAAGCCGATCTCTCCTGGCTGGCATCGGTATGGGACGGCGCCGGCAGCGGCGGCCAGTAGGCACCACATCGCACCTACCGGCATCAGTGCCACGCCACGGAAGTCCGCTCCCTCCCCCGACCCTGGGCTTCGGCGTAGTCGGCGGGCGTCCGTTTCGTGATCACTTGAGCCCGAGCAGGGCGAGCGGGCGGTCCGCGTTGCGGGCGTTGTGTCGCAGAGCGGCGGCGATGTTGGTCGCGCCGGCCAGC
>NZ_JBHVEE010000262.1:0-4812 GCF_042802415.1 Streptomyces sp. NPDC057486
GCCCCCTCCCCCCCTCCCTCTCACAACGGGGGGGGGGGGGAGAGAGGCCCCGGGGCTGTGCGTTCGTGTGGGGCCCGCCCCGGGCCCGGGGGGCGCAAACCCCACGTCGTGGAGCCCGTGATCCGGACGAGAGGTCCCGCGGCGCGGTGGTACCCGTCCGGCCGGACAGGTGGCCCCGCGCCGCGGGGCGGACGGTATGTCAGCGCGCCCCGTACACCGGCTGCGGGGGCTCGGAGTCGGCGAGCAGCTTGAGCGCCGCCTCCCCCGCCTCCGCCGGCGTCCAGCGGGCTTTCTTGTCCGCGGTGGGCCCCGGCCGCCAGCCCTCCATGACGGTGATCCGGCCGGCCTCGGCCTCGAAGACCCGGCCGCTCACCCCGGCGGACGCGGCGGAGCCCAGCCAGACGACGAGGGGGGAGACGTTCTCGGGGGCCATGGCGTCGAATCCGCTGTCCTCGGGGGCCGCCATGGTGTCGGCGAAGGTCTGCTCGGTCATCCGGGTCCGGGCGGCCGGGGCGATGGCGTTGACCTGGACGCCGTAGCGGCCCATCTCGGCCGCGGCGACCAGCGTCAGACCGATGATCCCTGCCTTGGCGGCGGAGTAGTTGCCCTGTCCGACGCTGCCCAGGAGACCTGCCCCGGAGCTGGTGTTGACGACCCTCGCCTCGGGCGTACGGCCGGCCTTCGCCTCGGCGCGCCAGTGCGCGGCGGCGTGCTTGAGCGGCAGGAAGTGGCCCTTGAGGTGGACGCGCATCACCGCGTCCCAGTCGTCGTCGTCCAGGTTGACGAGCATGCGGTCGCGCAGGAATCCGGCGTTGTTGACGAGGGTGTCGAGGCGGCCGAAGGCATCGAGGGCGGTGGCGATCAGTGAGGCCGCGCCCTCGGTGGTGGTGATGTCGCCGCCGTGTGCCACCGCCTCGCCGCCGAGTGCGCGGATCTCCTCGACAACCTGCTGGGCGGGCCCGGTGGCCCCTCCGGTGCCGTCGAGGCCCACTCCGAGGTCGTTGACGACGACCTTGGCGCCCTCGGCGGCGTGGGCGAGGGCGTGCGCGCGCCCGAGCCCGCGGCCCGCCCCGGTGATGACGGCGACGCGTCCCGTGCACAGTCCGGTCATGGGTGTGTGTCCTTTCGGTGAGCGAATCCAGTGCCCCTCCCGGCAAGCTTTGCCGGTCACCGCACTTGGTCTGCGGCCAGAACCCGCCGGCCGGTGTCGGAAGCGGCGCATCCGGTCGGTTCGGCGATCGCTGCCATGGGCATCTCCCGTCGCACGCCGATCACTGCTAGTTTGCAACCTAACAAACGCTTGGTGGAAAGGTAGCTGATCTGCTCATGGGTGTCTCCACCTCCGCCCCGGAAGAGGGCATCGCCCTCGTCTCCGTGGACTACCCCCCGGTCAACGCCCTCCCCGTACAGGGCTGGTACGACCTGGCCGCCGCGGTACGCGCCGCGGGGGCCGATCCGAAGGTGCGATGCGTGGTGCTCAGCGCCACGGGCCGCGGCTTCAACGCCGGCGTCGACATCAAGGAGATGCAGCGCGCGACCGGCCACGACGCCCTCATCGGCGCCAACCGCGGCTGCTACGAGGCCTTCGCCGCGGTCTACGACTGCGAGGTGCCGGTGGTCGCCGCCGTGCACGGCTTCTGCCTGGGCGGCGGCGTCGGCCTGGTCGGCAACGCGGACGCCATCGTCGCCAGCGACGACGCGACCTTCGGCCTGCCCGAGCTGGACCGCGGCGCGCTCGGCGCGGCCACCCACCTGGCCCGGCTGGTCCCCCAGCACCTGATGCGGGCCCTGTACTACACCTCGCGGACCGCCACCGCGCAGGAGCTGCACCAGCACGGCTCCGTGTGGCGGGTCGTACCGCGCGAGCAACTGCCGGACGCGGCGCTGGAGCTGGCCCGCGAGATCGCCGCGAAGGACGGGACGCTGATCCGCTTCGCCAAGGCCGCGATCAACGGCATCGACCCGGTCGACGTACGCCGCAGCTACCGATTCGAGCAGGGCTTCACCTTCGAGGCCAACCTCAGCGGCGTGGCCGACCGCGTCCGCGACACCTTCGGCACGGAACAGGAGCAGCAGTCGTGAGCAGGGACAAGACCATGACCGCCGACGAGGTCGTCGGCCGGCTGGAGAGCGGCATGACGATCGGCATCGGCGGCTGGGGTTCCCGGCGCAAGCCGATGGCGCTGGTGCGCGCGCTGCTGCGCTCGGACGTCACCGACCTGACCGTCGTCTCCTACGGCGGTCCGGACGTCGGGCTGCTCGCCGCCGCCGGACGGATCCGTAAGCTGATCGCCGCCTTCGCCACGCTCGACTCCATCCCCCTCGAACCGCACTTCGGTGCGGCCCGGCAGCGGGGTGCGTTCGAGATGGTGGAGCTGGACGAGGCCATGTTCATGTGGGGGCTGACCGCCGCAACGCAGCGACTGCCCTTCATGCCGGTGCGGGCGGGCCTCGCCTCGGACGTGATGCGTGTCAACCCGCAGCTGCGGACGGTCACTTCACCGTACGAGGACGGCGAGGAGTTCGTCGCGGCCCCGGCACTGCGGCTGGACGCCGCGCTCGTCCACCTCAACCGCGCCGATGTGCACGGCAACGCCCAGTACCTCGGCCCCGACCCGTACTTCGACGACCTGTTCTGCGAGGCCGCCGACACCGCGTACGTCTCCTGCGAGCAGATCGTGGACACCGCGGAGCTGCTCAAGGCGAACGGACCGCAGACGCTGCTGGTCAAGCGCGCGTTCGTGAACGGTGTCGTCGAGACCCCGAACGGCGCGCACTTCACGTCGTGCGTGCCCGACCACGACCGCGACGAGACGTTCCAACGGGCCTACGTCCAGGCCGCCCGCGATCCCGAGGCGTGGCAGGCGTTCACCGAGCGGTTCCTGTCCGGGGACGAGGCCGCGTACCAGGCCGCGGTGGCGGCGTTCCACGAGGAGGAAAAGTGAGCGGCAGCACAGGGACGACGACGGCGACGCGGGCCGAATACTGCGTGGTGGCCTGCGCCGAGGCGTGGCGGGACGCGGGCGAGGTCCTGGCCAGCCCGATGGGGACCGTCCCCACGATCGGGGCCCGGCTGGCGAAGCTCACCTTCTCCCCCGATCTGCTGCTGACCGACGGCGAGGCGCTGCTCATCGGCGACGTGCCGGCGGTCGGTGCGAAGTCCGAGGCGGCGGAGGGGTGGCTGCCGTACCGTCAGCATCTGACCATGACCGCCACGGGACGGCGGCACGTGATGATGGGCGCGACCCAGATCGACCGCCACGGCAATCAGAACATCTCCTGCATCGGCGACTGGGCCGCCCCCAAGCGGCAGCTGCTGGGGGTGCGCGGCGCCCCGCTCAACACCCTGAACAACCCGACGAGTTACTGGATCCCCAGGCACTCGGCGCGGGTGTTCGTCGAGCGGGTCGACATGGTCTGCGGCGTCGGCTACGACCGCGCCGCCGCGGCCGGCCCCGCCGCGACCCGCTACCACCGCATCCCGGACGTCATCAGCAACCTGGGCGTCTTCGACTTCGAGACCCCGGACCGCACGATGCGGCTGCGCTCCCTGCACCCCGGCGTCACGGCCGAAGAGGTCGCCGAGGCCACCGGCTTCGCGCTCACGATCCCCGACGAGGTGCCGTACACCCGCGAGCCCACCGCCGAGGAGCTGCGGCTGATCCGCGAGGTCATCGACCCGAAGGGCGTGCGCGAGCGCGAGGTCCCCGCATGAGCGGCGCCGGCATCACCACCCCCTTCACCGAACTGGTCGGCGTACGCCACCCCATCGTGCAGACCGGGATGGGGTGGGTCGCGGGTCCCCGCCTGGTCACGGCGGCCGCCGAAGCGGGCGCGCTCGGCATCCTCGCCTCCGCCACGATGACCGTCGAACAGCTCCGCTCCGCCGTCCGCGAGGTCACCTCACGCACTGACGCGCCGTTCGGCGTCAACCTGCGGGCGGACGCGGGGGACGCGGCCGAGCGGGTACGGATCATCATCGACGAGGGCGTCAAGGTCGCCTCGTTCGCGCTGGCGCCCTCCCGTGAGCTGATCGCGCGGCTGAAGGACGCCGGGGTGGTGGTCATCCCGTCCATCGGCGCCAGAAGGCATGCAGAGAAGGTCGCCGCGTGGGGCGCCGACGCGGTGGTGGTGCAGGGTGGCGAGGGGGGCGGCCACACCGGGAGCGTCGCGACCACCGTCCTGCTCCCCCAGGTCGTCGACGCGGTGGACATCCCGGTCGTCGCGGCAGGCGGCTTCCACGACGGCCGCGGTCTGGTCGCCGCGCTGTCCTACGGGGCGGCCGGGATCGCCATGGGCACCCGCTTCCTGCTCACCTCCGACAGCACCGTGCCCGCGGCGGTCAAGGCGAGGTATCTGGCCGCGGTGGTGACGGACGTGACCGTCACCACCGCCGTGGACGGCCTGCCGCACCGGATGCTGCGCACCGAAATGGTGGACGCGCTGGAACGCTCGGGACGGGCCGCCGCACTGCTGCGGGCGGTCCGGCACGCCGCGGCCTTCAAGAAGGAATCGGGCCTGGGCTGGGCGCGGATGTTCCGCGACGGCCTGGCGATGAAGCACGGCAAGGAACTGACCTGGAGCCAGGTCCTGCTGGCCGCCAACACCCCGATGCTGCTCAAGGCGTCGATGGTCGACGGGCGCACCGATCTCGGGGTGATGGCCTCCGGCCAGATCGCGGGGCTGATCGACGATCTGCCGTCGTGCGCCGAACTCGTCGACCGCATCATGGCCGAGGCGGACGCCACGCTCCGCGGTCTGCCCCTTCCCCTGCCACGCTGAGAACGAGCACGGCGTAGCGCCAGTGCCCGC
>NZ_JBHVEE010000263.1:0-4802 GCF_042802415.1 Streptomyces sp. NPDC057486
GAGTAGCTCGGGCATCCGGACGCGGCACTCACAAACTGCCGCGTGTTGATCGCAAACTCACCGCGCTGGAGCCTCAGCGACCATGGTCACCGCCGCCGTGATCACCACCACCGAAGCCATGGTCACCACCGCCGAAGCCATGGTCACCGCCGCCGAAGCCGTGGTCACCGCCGAAGCCATGCTCGAAACCGAAGCCGTGGTCACCGCGGAAGCCATGGTCGAAACCGAAGCCATGGTCGAAACGGAAGCCGTGGTCGAAACCGAAACCATGGTCGAAACCCTCGTGACAGTGGAATCCCCAGTCCCAGTTGTCACCGAACCAGCAACCGTGGCCCCAACCCGAGCCGCCGTCCTGATACGGGACGGAGACGACAGTGGAGGACGGGGGAGAAGCAGCCGCGCTGACAGCTCCGGCGCCGGCCGCGATGGCGAGGATTGGCGCCACGCAGACCGCGGCGGCTATTCGCCGCATCCTGGTCGTATTCGCGCGCATGATGATGTCCCCCTTCTGGGGGTCGAGAAAGAGATCGCGGGCGTTCGCAGGGGACGCCCATCCGCACCAGATCCTGCGCGCGGGTCTGGTGCGCGGTGACCCACCCATCGGAATTGTCAGTTCCCCGACAGGCTTCAGGATCTTACTATTGAGTATGAAGCGGGTTGTACGGTACGAAACGCCTCGTATCGCTAAGATAGGGTCCCTTTTAGGGCAAAGTCAAAGGGCGCACCAGTGGCTCACAAAGGAGGCACCCGGTGGTTACTCCCAGGCAGCAGAACGGCCGTCAGGACCCTTTGACTCCCGAGTACGCCGCCCAGCACAACCGCATGGTGTCTCGCTCCGGGCGGAGGCGTCGGGAGTCTCACGAAGCAGTGCTCCGAGCCACGAAAGCCCTGCTCGGCGAGGGCGGATATCAGCGACTTTCCTTCGAAGGCGTCGCACGGCGAGCCGGAGTCAGCAAGGCGACGATCTATCGGTGGTGGCCGAACAAGGCCGCGCTGGTGATCGAGGCCCTCAGCGGGGACGTCCCACTTCCTCCCATCCATGAGACCGGCGACCTGGAAGCCGACCTGCGAACCGCCGTCCGGCTGACCATCGAGCTCGTCTCCGCCATGCCCACGTGCCTGATCCTCCCGGCGCTGCTCGCCGATGTGATCGAGGATCCCACCGGTACTGGAGCCTTCGCCGAGCTCATCGAACCCCGCCGCGCGTCGGTCGTGGAAATGCTGGAGCGAGCCCGACTCGAAGGCCGGTTGCAGCCCGACACCGATACCTCGCTGATGGTCGACATCTATTCCGGAACCATCGTCTACCTGGCCGCGGTCCGCCGCGAACCGCCGGGCGAGGCGGTGATCGACCAGATCGTCAGCCTCCTCCTGAACGGCCACCTTCCAGCCCAGATACCTCCGACGACAACGACGGCCTGAGCACGCGGGTGCGGCGCCAATCGCCCGTGCTCCGGGCGCCGGCCTCGGAGGCAAGCACCTGGCCGAGGAAGGGTACGCCCGCTCTCTGCCGCCCCTGCCTGCCGGTTTCGGTGCCTTCGGGACGGCACCGGTCGGCATGCGTGATGACCTCGGCGCCTCGCGGACCCTCGTCGCTCCTGCTTGGGGGCGGCGCTGCGCGTGGGGGCGACGAAGAAAAGGGAAGGCGGGAACCAACGGGGTGTTGGCAGGATGTTCGAGCTCAATACCCGATGGGAGAGGACCCGACGACTATGGCTCGTGCCATCACTTTGATCCGCTCTGCCTCCCTGTCCGACGTCGCCGAGTATGCCTACGCGGCCACGGCGCCCGCCGAGGCACGCCTGATTTTCCTCGCCGGAGCGTGTCCGCTGAACGATGACGGCTCTACGGCAGCGATCGGGGACTACGCGGGCCAGGCGGCGAAAGCCATTGAGAACATGCAGGCCGCTCTCACTGCCTCAGGTGCGTCACTCCAGGACGTCATCAGTACAAGGGTTCTCGTCGCATCGGCCCGGCAGGAGGACCTGGTGGCTGCCTGGAAGGTAGTCCGGGACTCGTTCGCTGATCATGACGTCCCAAGCACCTTGATGGGCGTCACCGTGCTCGGCTACAAGGACCAACTCGTCGAGATCGAGGCCGTCGCCGCAGTGCTCGATTCTTGAGCCCTGGCCTTGCCGACAACCCCGTCTGCGCAGGTCAGGCGGCATGCTCGTACGCGTGGAGAATGCTGCCGAGACGATCGGAACGCGGCTCCCACCAGGAGGGACGAGTTTTCGGAAAGGGCAAGGTGGCGGCCACCCACGCCGACGTGACGGGTACGGGTACGTACCCGTACTCTGGAGTGGGAAGGAGTACGACCATGTCCGATGCCAATGTCCGTATCCCCGAAGAGGCCAAGGACCGGCTCGCCGCGATCGCAGCCGCTGAGGGGTTGTCGCTGCGCGCCTATCTGGCTCGTCTGGCCGAGACCATGCTCACCCCGGCCGAGCGTGCCGAGCGTGCCGAGAAGGCCCTGGCCGCACTGAAGGAGTGGAACGGCTACGCACCCACCCCGGCCGAGCAGGACGACCTGGACAGTGAGCTGGACCGGCGCCTGGCCCAGGTGACGAGCCGGTGACCGACGCCATGCATATCGTCCTGGACGAAACGGCGATGGCCGCGGCCGGTCAGGGCAACATCCTCGCGTCCCGTCTCATCCACCGGGCCCACGCCGAACCCGGCTGGTTCCTGTACGCCCCGGCGTGTGCACTCGTCGAAGCCGACCGCGCACGGCCCGGCACAGCCGAGCACCTTGCCGCACTGCCGGGTATCACCGTCCTGGATCTGGACCTGGCCGCGGCCCTGGCCCTCTCCCGGCAGAAGACATGGGCTGCGGCTCACAGTCAGTACGCAGCGCAGCCCACACTCGACCGTCCCGACGGAGCGATCATCGCCACCACCGCCCCGAAGCGGTGGCAGGGCGAGCCGGTCCGCGTACTGGACCTCAACGCCTGATCCAGCCCCGCCGTGCGACGGCGCCGCCCAGCCATGCGGACCCTCGCGGGGGTTGTGGCCCAGGGCGCCGACGAGCGCGGTGATCATCTCGCCGGTTTCCTCGGCGACCTTGGCGATCCGCCCCCGGGTTCGGGTCTTCGGGGCGCGGTCGCGATCGGCCGGGGAGGCGTCGATCCACCGCGACAGGGTGTCGATCAGCGCACCGGTTCGGCTCACCTGCGCCGCCCTGATGCTGCCTCACCGCCGCGGCGGAAAGCGATGGTTGGTCAGGGAGCGCGTCAGGACCTCAGTCGATCGGCGATGTCGTACGAGTGCAGGTGTAGGGCGCGGATGTTGTTGATCAGGTCACGCCACGCCTCGTAAGTGGTGTCGACGGTTTCACCGGAGGCCTGCAGGTAGGCGACGCCGTAGCCGTAGGCCTCATTGCGGACAGGGATGGGGCGCAGCAGTACGCATTCCTCCAGGAACACGGCGGCCCGCCAGAAGGCATCCGGGTCCACCTGATCCAGGCGCGGGGTGTTCACCCGGTGCCGGGCCGCCATGCCGACGAGTATGGACAGGTCGTTGACGGTGAGGTCGGTGCGGAGGATGTCTTCCTGGCTGGGGGGACTGCTGGACCCCCACTCTGCGCCTACCGCTAGAGTGCGATGCTTGTTCGATTCGCCGCGAGGCGGAGGGGGAGGGGTTTTGAGCGCACAACTGAGAGACACCGCCGGTGAGTTGGCGGAGATCTTGTGGCGGGAACACACCGTGTACCGGGAGCGGTCCGGCGGTGTGGTCATCCGCGGTGAGCACGTACAGCGGTGGATCAGCCTCGCTCCGGCGGGCGGCCGGGACGAGATCCTCGTACGCGCGGGGCGCATCCTGGACGGCGGCACCACCGCTCCGGCGCGTTCGGAGGCCGTGGTTCCCCTCTCCGCCGGTACAGGCGTGCTCGCCGCGACCTGCCGTCGCCTGCTCGCCGAGGCGGCGGCCGACGCGGCGCCGGTCGTGCCGGGACGGGCAGCGCCCGGGCGGTCCCGTCGCTCCGGGAAGGCCGGGCGGCCCCGTCGCTCCGGGAAGGCCGGGCGGCCCCGTCGCTCCGGGAAGGCCGGGCGGCCCAAAGGCAGGGGGAAACACACCAGTTTCGGTTCATGGGTGATCCTCGCCTGCGTCGCCGGTGTGATCGCCCTGTACGTGTACAGCACCGCGATGCACGGCCAGTAGGGCTGGTCCCCATCGGTGAGACAGGGGTGACGTGGTGGTGGCAGCCGTTCCACCAGGTTCGGCCCTCGAAGTGGGCCAGGCCCAGGGCCTGCTTCCTCTCCCGGTAGTCGTGCTCGATGCGCCAGCGGAGCTTGGCGAGCCGGACCAGCGTGGTCACAGGCAGGCTACGTCAGCGCTGCATGTGGTCGCCGTGGCCCCGGCCGGTGTCGGGAGAGCCGCCCATCATGTGCAACATGGTCAGCCCGCCGGTCCGCAAGAACCGCACCAGGAGCACGGCCGCGAGGATGAGGAAGGCAATGTTGAGCCAGGTGGTGTAGTTCCAGCTGATGCCTTCCATGGGGACCTTCGCGTCGGCCTGGTCGGGGATCAGGCCCAGGCCGCCGAAGGCGAACTCCACGCTGTATCCCGCAATGACCATCGCGAGGTAGAAGGTGCCGAGGAGGAAGGCGGCCATCTTCGCGCCGTAGTACTTCCGGTAGATGTTGAGGATCGGCAGGATCAGCAAGTCGGCGAAGATGAACGCCACCACGCCGCCGAAGCTGATCCCGGGACCTCCCCCTGAGTGGTGGACACTCTGACGCCGACCCCGGTGGGGGTCGGGAGAGGGTGACCGATTATGGTGATGAAGGTCTATTCGCCCG
>NZ_JBHVEE010000264.1:0-4521 GCF_042802415.1 Streptomyces sp. NPDC057486
GAGGGGAGCGGAGGCCTTCCGGCCTTGCTCTGTGGTGCGGTGGTACGCCGTGCTGCCGGTCAGTCCACCGTCGTCGCGGGCACGCGGACCGTGGTGAAGCGGCCGTCGCCGAGCTGCAGATGAGCGCGGCCGGGTTCGCTGTCCTGGCCCATCAGCCCGCGTGGCAGACGGGCGCCGACGAGTTCGCCGTCGCCCATCAGGCGGGGCGCGAGCAGGGCGCCGCAGCGGTTGCGGCGTACCGCGGCCTGCCAGCCGCCGATGCCGCCGAGCAGCGCCTCGTTGTTGCCGGCCACGATCAGGCCCCAGCCGTCCCCGGCGCTGCCGCGGGCGAGCGCGACGAAGTCGGTGTCGAGCTCGGAGTTGATCATCATCTCTGCGTCGTCGACGAGGATGGCCCCGGCCGGGCTGTCCACCTTGCCGAGTGCGGCACGGAAGTCGGCGACCGCGACATCGACGTCGGTGAAGACCTCCACGACACCGGGCTGTCCGGCGAGGCCGCGCAGCGGCGAATTGCGCGGCGCGATCACCACGATCTTCGTACCGGACTCGGTCAGCGACTTCGCCATGGTGAGCAGCACCGTGCTCCGGCCGGACCTCGGCGGACCGGCGACCACGAAGGACGGCACCTGTGACAGGTCCGTGCCGACGGCGGCGAGTTCGTCGCCGCCGACGCCGATCATCGCCCACAGCGGGGAGGTGTTCCGCGGCCTGCGGGCGAGTGCCTCCGCGAAGTCCAGCTCGTCGGGCAGCACGTCCACGCGGAACGGCCTGCGCTCGGCGGGTACGTCGGCGTCGCGTTCCGCGACCCGTTCGGCGAGTGCGCCGAGTGCCCGGGCCTGGCCCGCACCGCTGGCGTCGGTGCCGTCTGTGCCGGGGATCAACGCGATCTGGGCGCTGTTGGTGTCCTTGGCGAGGACACCGCGGCCGGCCGGGAGTTCCTCGGGGACGTTGCGGGCGTTGAGGCCCACCATGGAGTAGTCGGCGCGGTCGTTGAGACGCAGGACCAGCTTGTCCTCGGTGGAGGCGGAGAACCGGCTCTGGCCGAGGATGCGGTCGCCGGACAGGACCAGGTGCACACCGACGCTCGCGCCTTCGCGCATCAGGAGGGTCATGGCGTCCATCAGGCTGCCCTGGTCGTAGTTGGCGAAGTCCCGCTCGAACGCCTCGAACCGGTCGACGAGCAGCAGAATGTGCGGGGGCCGCTCCGCCTCGGGCAGGGCGCGACGCAGTTCGGTGAGGTCGGCGACGCCCCGCCTGCCGAGGAGTTCACGGCGCCGCCCGACCTCGGCGACCAGGCGGTTCAGGAGACGGGCCACCCGCTCGACCTGGCCCCGGTCCACCACGGCGCCGCAGTGCGGCAGCCCGCTGAGGGCCTGGAGGGCTCCGTTGCCGCAGTCCAGTCCGTAGAGGTGGACGTCGGCGCAGCCGTGCGCGCCGGTGAGAGCGGCGGCGAGGGTGCGTAGCGTCTGGGACCGGCCGCTGCGCGGTGAGCCGACGATGTACAGATGGCCCATATCGTCCGGATCGAAGGCGAGTTGACGCTGTGTCTGCTCGGTGGGCACGTCGATGAGGCCGTACGCCACCGGGGTGAGCCGGCCGTCCTCGGCCGCCTCGGGGGGCGTGGGCAGGTCGGTGAGGGTGAGGGTTTCGGGCAGCGGGGGCAGCCAGGGGCGGCGGGCGGGCGGTACGGCGAGCTGGGTGGCCGCGTCGCGTACCGCGTCGACCAGCACCGACAGGTCGGTGACCGGCTGGAAGGCGTCCTCCTGGGCCTCCGGCCTCGGCATAGGAGCGCCGAGGGCCTCCCAGTGGAGTTCGGTGAGCACCGGCGCCGGGCGGTCCTCGTCCGTGGCCGCGGCGTCGAGGCGGCGGCCGCCGATCCGGCCGGTCTGGAACGGCAGCAGCGCCGCGTGGCCGAGCCTGGCGTGGGCGCGGCCGGGAGTGCGGGGCGAGAGCTGCCCGGAGTCGGGGGCGTCGATGATGTCGCGGCTCTCGCTGGTGTCGGTGGTGCGCAGCGCGATCCGCAGGTTGGTGTTGGCGCGGATGTCGGCGGTGACCGCGCCGGACGGCCGCTGGGTGGCGAGGATCAGGTGAATGCCGAGGGAGCGCCCCCGCTGGGCGATGTTGACGAGTCCGGAGACGAAGTCGGGGAGTTCCCGCACCATCGACGCGAACTCGTCGATGACGAGGACGAGCCGGGCCATGGGGGCGAGTTCGGGGCGGCGGGTGCGCTTGTCGGTGTAGTCGTCGATGTCCTTGGCCCCGGCCTCGGCGAGGATGTGCTCGCGTCGCTTGAGTTCGGCGCCGAGGGAGACCAGGGCCCGCCCCACGAGGTGGGTGTCCAGGTCGGTGACCATGCCGACGGTGTGCGGCAGGTCCTCGCACTCGGCGAAGGCGCTGCCGCCCTTGTAGTCGACGAGGACGAAGTTCAGCTCGTCCGGCCGGTTGGCGACGGCGAGGCTCGCCACGAGGGACTGGAGCAGTTCGGACTTGCCGGATCCGGTGGTGCCCGCGATCAGGCCGTGCGGCCCGTCGACGGCCAGGTCGACGGCGAACGGGCCGTCCACGCCCTCGCCGATCACGGCGCGGGTGCTGCGGGCGGCGATCACCCAGCGCGCGGCGACGGCGTCGGGGGTGGGCGGTTCGAGACCGAGTACGTCGAGGAGCCGGGCGGAGGCGGGCAGCAGGTTCTCGTCGGCGTCGTCGCCGACGTCGCGGATCGGTGCGAGCGCGCGGGCCACGCCCACGCACCAGGAGCGGGTCGGCGCGTCCATGCGGACCTCGTCGACGGGGTCGGCGTTGTCCTGCTCGGCGCGCAGCCACTTCGGCCCGGCCACGGCCACGGCGCGGCACTCCTCGGGCAGGAGCCGGGCCTCGTCGTCCACGCACAGCGCGTACACGCCGACGGCCGGTCCGTCGCGGAGGATCTGGATGACGCCGGGCAGGGAGCGCAGTCTGCGGGCGCCGTCGAGGACGACCAGGACGTCGGGTTCGCCCATGGCGCCGCCGCGCGGTGCCCGGTCGCCGGCCTGCTGCCGGGCGGCGATCACGGTGGTGAGTTCCGCGATGCGGCGGCCCACGGACTCGGCGCTCGCGCCGACCAGGGAGATGGTGTCCTCGCCGAGCGGCGCGCAGTGCGGCAGCCAGTGCACCCAGGACCAGCGGTCCGCGCCGCCGGTGCCGGACAGTACGCAGATCCGCAGGTCGGAGGGGCTGTGCAGGACGGCGGCCTGGGCGATCAGCCAGCGCACCAGCGGCTCGGCGGTGTCGCCTCCTGCGACGCCCATGACGCCACAGGCGCGCAGCGACACGGTCACCGGCACGGCGTGCGTGGTGCGGTCGACCCTGCGGCGGTGTTCCGGTTCGGCGGGGTCCTGGAGCTCCACGTAGGCGGGGCGGTCGGCGACGCCGAGCCGCATCAGCAGGAAGTCGTCGTCGCGCCAGCGGCGCTCCCACAGCCGCTGGCGCGGTCCGGTGGCGATCAGGAGGGCCGACGCCGGGTCCGGGGCGGCGAGGCGCCGGACGTGCTGTTCGGCGAGCACCGCCTCGTCCACGTCCTGTTCCAGGGCGGCCTTCTTCTCCTCGTACTCCTTGAGCTGGTCCTCGTAACTCTCCTTGCCCCGGCGCTTGTTGGAGAACTGGGAGATGAGGGCGACGACCGGGGAGAGGACGCCGAAGATCAGGAACCTGGGGTTGTTGAAGAGGATGAACGAGACGCTGGCCATCATCAACGGCGCGAAGATCAGCATGAGCTGAAGCTTGTTGCGGGTGGGTTTGCCGGGCGGTACGGGGAGCTGGAAGCGGTTGTTGACCGGCGGGGGCAGCAGCCGGGGCGGCCGGTTGTAGTCGAGGCCCACGCCGTCGTCGGAGGGGTGGAGGGCGGCGTCGGGCATGGAGGGCGCGGCCAGTTCGAGCAGGGCCGGGCCGATGGTGAGGACGCCGCCGAGCGGCCAGTCCGTCCAGTCCTGCGCCTCGGTGCCGTCCCGTGTGACGCCGTCCTGGTCGACGGAGCGTACAGTCGCGGTGCCGTCGGCGTGCACCTTCAGGCGCGCCGCGGTCTTCGCGAGCCCTTCGGCGCGGAGCTGGATGCGGCAGGACGCGGCGGAGCCGATCTCGTAGTCGCCGGGCGACAGCCGGAACACCACTCCGGCGTCGGCGCCGCCGATACCGCGCAGTTCCACGACGCCGTCCGGCTCCGGGCCCGCCTCGGGTGCGGGGGCGTCCAGCGACAGCAGGCTGCCGGAGCGCAGGGCGGCGGCGGCCATCGGCTGGTCGGCGGGGAGCGGGGTGGCCCCGTGGTACAGGACGGGCGGTGTGTCCGGGGTGCCGCCGCGCAGCCGCCGGTGCAGTTGCTCGGCGAGTTCGCCCGCGGGGGCCTCGGGGTCGGCCTCGATCATGATGTCCGCGGTCTGACCCTGCTCCGGGTCGACGGCGGTGACGGTCAGACGCATCGTCAGTGCTCCTTGGGCACGGGGGTCACCAGGGGTGCGGGGAGGCCGGCCGGGCCGGGCCGGAGAGGGGTCC
>NZ_JBHVEE010000265.1:0-4479 GCF_042802415.1 Streptomyces sp. NPDC057486
CGCCAACATCACCGCCGCAGCCAACTACGCCGCCCACCGCTACGGCTCCATCGACAACGTCAACTCGGCCTACTGACCACCGGCCCGCCGACACCACGCGCCGACCACACAGCCGAACCCGGTCAGGACCTGCCCGGGCCCGGCCATGCGAACCCGCCCCCACCCGCCCAGTCAGACCTGGATCCTGTGATCCCGTGGTCGTTCGCGTAACGGGGCTCTACTGACCGATCGTGGCGAGCCTGGGAACGATGCGCGCGACGACCTGCTCGGCGAAGCTGACCGGGTGCCGGTCCGGCAGCACCTGGACCGCGCTGATGCCGAGCTCCGCGTACGCCTCGACGTCGGCGAGAAACGCATCGGTCTCGTCCAGGACCGGCCTGCTGAACATCAGGGTCTTCTCGATGGCGTCGTAGTCACGCCCCACCGCCGCACAGTGCTCCCGCAGGACGTCGAGCTTGTGGGCCACCTCGTCGATGTCGGTGGCGAACAGGTTGCACGCGTCCGCGTACCGGGCGACCAGCCGCAGCGTCTTCTTCTCGCCCCCGCCACCGATCATGATCGGCGGGCGCTCCCCGATCGGCTCCGGCACGCAGAGTGTCTCGGCCAGCTTGTAGTGCCGCCCCTCGTACGGGCCGTCCTCCTCGCTCCACATCTGCAGGCAGATCTGGAGTGTCTCCTCCAGCCGCTCGAACCGCTCTGCCACCGGGACGACCGGCACCCCGAGCCCGCGCTGCTCCCGCTCGTACCAGGAGGCGCCGAGCCCAAGCACCGCCCGGCCGCCGGAGAGTACATCGAGACTGGTGACGATCTTCGCGAGCAGGCCCGGGTAGCGGTACATCACGCCCGTGACCATCAGTCCGAGCGTCATCCGTTGGGTCAGCGCGGCCACGTACCCGAGGGTCGTGTACCCCTCCAGCATCGGCTCGTCCGCCGCGCTCTGCGGGGTCTCCATCTGGAAGTAGTGGTCCATCACCGTGAACGACGCGACTCCGCCCTGGTCGGCGATCCGCGCCGACTCGGCGAGCGTGGGCGCGATGAGCGCGGGGTCGGCCGGCTGCGAGTAGTTCCAGTAGTGCAGACCGAGCTTCACGTCCACTCCTCCACGCCGGACACCTACGGCAACCTTGTGCGGTCCTCGTCATGCTAGGCGCATCCGGCCGTAACGGGCATGGCCTGTACGGCCGGCCGGGTGCCGAGGCCAAGGCGATCGCCGACGACGGCCTTGCCGAACCGGGTGCGGCTCCATGACGGCACGAACGATTCCCGCGGCCTGCGGACCTCGGGGCGCGGCCCTCACCCGTTCGGGGACACCGACGGTGCGAATGGATCCCTCCCTGCGCATGGACGTCGGGGTTTGCGCAGGCTGAAAGGTGCTGCAGCCGTTGATCCACGATGAGGGACGATGATCGTATCGGTGGTGTCGATGCCGGAAGGGGTCGTTGCCCGTACACACGTGTCGGAGGCACGTGAGCGTCTCGCGGCGTCCCGTTTCCTGCTCGTGGACGTCGAGCTGCCCGAGGAGACATCGCCCGACGAGGAGCCGGTCGCCCATCAGCTCGGTCTGGAAGCCGAGGACTTGACGTGGCTCGGCAGGGAAGGCGAATCCGTGCGGGCCGAATTCCTCGGAGACAGCGCCGCGTTCGTCGTGCCCCTCGTCGAAGAAGGCCAGGTCGCTCATGTCCATGTCTTCGTGACCGAGCAGTACCTGGTCACAGTGCACCGAGGACCGATCGGAGCAATCAAGACCTTTGTCGCCCGGTTGCCGCGCCAGAGGCCCGCCGACACGGTGGCCACGCTGTTCCTGTTGCTGCAAGAGGCCCTGGAGACCTATCGCCGGTCCGCTGTGCAGGCTCTGCTGGAGGTGGAGGACCTCGAGGACGACATGTTCCAGCAACGCCGCCCTCAGCAGGTCTACCGTCTGGCACGACTGCGACGGCGCGCGGCCCTCCTGCACCACTCGCTCCTGCCGTACCTGGAGGCGACGGACGAGACCTTGACCCGAAGGATGATGAGCGGCAGGTTCCCGGAGGAGCGGGAGAGGCTCGCTCGCTCGTACCAACGCGCCGCCAAATCGGTGCTCACGGACATCGCGTCTCTCCAGGATGCCTCCCGGCGAGCCTTCGTCAGCTACTCCTCCCTCGTGTCCGGCGAGCAGAACGGCGTGATCAACCGGCTGGCCATCGTGTCGACGATCTTCCTGCCGCTGACGTTCCTCACCGGATTCTTCGGCATGAACTTCACCTACATGACCGACGAGCTGGAAAGCCGGGCTGTTTTCTGGCTGCTCGCTGTGGGGGTGCAGGTGATCGTCCTGCTCATCGCCCTCTACGTGCTGCACCGCACCCGCCTCTGGCGGAAGCTGCATGACGACAACGGCCCCGATGACCGATGACGCGGCGCACCCGTGTCGGCACCGGACGACAGTTCAAGAACTCCAGCCGGGAGAGAAGCTCCGCCCGGCGCGACCGGCTCATCGAAGTCCGCTTCCGGCCGGCCGACGCCGCGCAGGAGGCCACAGGCTTCCCATCCGTGGCCCCTGCGGTGCTCGCTCCCCCGCCCCTCGCGCCCGGTCAGCGCGGCAGCGCCACCCAGGACTTGGTGCCCGCGTGCGGCGGCATCGCGTCGCAGACATCCCATTCCCCGCCCCAGTCATCCACCACGGCAGCCAGCAGCCACAGCGCCTGCCGACGCCGTGCCTCGCAGAGCGTGACGGCATCCGGATCGCAGTGGCGCGGGTGCTGGTCCCAGACGACGATCCGGAGCGCGTTGTCGCGGTGCCGCGCGGAGACGTACAGCTCCTGGCCCGGGGTCATGGTGGACGTGACGCCGACCAGTTCGCTCACCACGAGCGCGGACGGCCAGATGTAGGGAGTGAGCGCGTACGCGTGCAGCGAAGCCGTGATCGCGTCGCGCCCGATCGCCGCGCTCCGCGGATCACCGGGAAGAGTGAGACTGAGCGCGAGCCCACGCTCGGGGCGGCGCCTCGGGTACGGGGTCGCATACGGGTACGGGTCGGGTGCGGGCTCCTCGGTGGCTACCGGGCAGAGCGCGGCGCGCGGAGATTGCGGCATGACTGACTCCCCTTGTACGGGTGGTGAGTTGGCGGTCTCTCTATCGCGTCGATGCGCACAGGTGGCTCGTGCGCTGCGGAATGAGCAGTGGCTTGTCTCCCTGGCGCGGGCCGCCCCTCCCAGGGCAGGAGGTTGCGGGCAGGACCGCGCGATGCACTTCCGGCCCATCGCAACGTGAGCAGTGCGTCACCGAATGTAGCGGATCGATGGCACCTATGCCATGAGAACAGAGGCAATTGCCTCCCTTGAACTGGACTGGGCATCCTGCCCAGCGGCAGACTGTGCCCACCGTCGGCGGAAGAAGGGGTCCAATGCCGAGCAGTTCCACCCCGACAGAACGTCAGAAGCGGCTCGGTGCCGAGCTACGGAAGATGCGCATCGCCGCCGAGGCGACCACCGCGTACGCAGCAGGGCTTCTGGGCGTCGACCGGACGAAGATCTCCAACATGGAAGTCGGCGTCCGTCCCGTTGCTCCTGCACGCGTGCGCACACTTGCCTGCAACTACGCCTGCTCCGACGCTCGTTACGTGGAAGCACTCGTGGAGATGGCCGAGCAGCGCGGGCGTGGGTGGTGGGAGCAGTACCGGGGGACTCTCCCGTCAGGCCTGCTGGACATCGCCGAACTCGAATGGCACGCATCTTGCATCCGTACAGCGCAGACCGTCCATCTTCCCGGCCTGCTCCACACCGACGGCTACGCCCGGGCAGTGTTCGGCGCCGTACTGCCCGCGCTGTCACGTCTGGAGATCGAGTTGCGGGTGGCCCACCGGTTGGAGAGACAACAAGTTCTCGACCGTGAATCTCCGATCGAGTACGTCGGCTACGTCCACGAAGCTGCCCTCCGGATGCAGTTCGGCAGCCGAAAAGTCACTCAGGAGCAGCTCCGTCACCTGTGCGACATGTCCGAGCGCGAGCACATCGAACTGCAAGTGATCCCAGTCGACCGCGGGGCGTTTCCCGGTGCCGGACATGCACTCCTCTACGCCCACGGGGCCGTGCCCCAGCTCGACACTGTGCAGCTCGACTCCGCGCACGGTCCGGAATTCATGCACGCCGCTGCACAGCTCACCAAGTACCGAGCACATCTGGACTGGATGGAGGACGCCTCGCTCCCTTCGGCTGAGTCGCGAGACTTCATCCACGCCATCTCACGTCAAATCTAAGGAAGTTCACCATGACCGAAATCACCTGGGAAGAGCCGTACTGCGGTGAGGGGAACAACTGTTTCAGGATCGGCACGGACGACGAAGGCAACGGCTTCATCGCGGTCCTCGGCAAGGAGGATCGTTACCTCACCGACAGCCGCGAAGCACTCCAGCAGATGATCCGCGACATCAAGGCCGGCGCCGCCGACCACCTGCTGTAACGGCACGGGGCCCGGTACCGCGAGGTAGTCGCGGTACCGGGC
>NZ_JBHVEE010000266.1:0-4407 GCF_042802415.1 Streptomyces sp. NPDC057486
CTCGCGATGCTCAGCCTCGGCGGCCACCGACCCCAGCTACCAGGCCGTCAACTCACGAACTGACCACCCACGGAAGCGACAGGAGAGCCCGAAAAGACCCAGGCCTACCTGGAGGCACTGCTGCCACAGCATGATCGGCATCCCGACCGCGGCTGAATGTCAGTGAGGTGCCGTAGCCTCGGTCAGCAGCTGAAGTCCTTTTCGACGCGTAGCGCTTCAGAATGGGTTCACTGTTCCTGACCTGGGGGAACACGCGCGGCCCACCGTCTGTCCGGCATGATCGGTCCTCGTGCTGGTACGACTTGTCTACCTGATCGCCATGCGGATCTTCGCGTGGCTGGTCCTGCTGTCCCGATCCTCCGCGGCCAAGAACGCCGAGATACTGATCCTGCGGCACGAGCTCGCGGTGCTCCGTCGGCAGGTCACCGCGCCCGAGCCCGACTGGCCGGACCGGGCACTGCTCGCCGCCCTGGCCCGGCTCCTGCCCCGGGCGCTCCGGGGCCACCGGATCGTCTCCCCGCGCACTCTGCTGGCCTGGCACCAGCGCCTGGTGAAGAAGAAATGGACCCAGTCACCGTCCCCGGGACGCCCGCCCCTGCCGGAGGAGGTCCGCGACCTGATCATCCGGCTCGGCACCGAGAACCCCCGATGGGGTTTCCGCCGGGTGCACGGCGAGCTGCGCCGCCTCGGCCACAGGGTCAGCCCCGCCACCGTCCGACGGATGCTGCGTGCTGCCGGTCTCGGCCCCGCGCCGCGCCGTCAGCCGGCCCGCGGCAAGTGGGCCGCCTTCCTCAAGGCCCAGGCCGGCGGCCTGCTCGCCACCGACTTCTTCCACATCGACACCATCGGCCTGCAGCGGCTGTACGCCCTGTTCGTCATGGAGGTACGCACCCGCACTGTGCACATCCTGGGCGTCACTGCCCACCCCACCGCTGCCTGGACCACTCAGCAGGCCCGGCAGTTCCTGTGGCAACTCGGCGACCGGGCTGCCGATTTCGCCCATCTCATCCGCGACCGCGACGCGAAGTTCACCGCAGCCTTCGACGCTGTGTTCGCCGACGAGGGCATCACCGTGGTCAAGATCCCTCCGCGCAGCCCCAACCGCAACCCGCACGCGGAACGGTTCATCCGCTCAGCACGCGAGGAGTGCACCGACCAAGTGCTGATCTTCGGCCGTGGCCACGCCGAGAAGGTCCTCCACGACTACGCGCGCCACTTCAACAGCCACCGGCCCCACCAGGGCCGAGACCAGCTCGCACCCTATGACGACCCGAACGTCGTCCCCTACCCGCAGCCCGGACCGAACGCCGAAAAGCCGTCGCCGGCCTCATCAACGAGTACCACCGAGCCAGCTAACCACCGGGCGAAGGCCCAGCTCACAGCCGGTGAAGCCATTTCGAAGCACTACGGCCATTCGTCCTCGTTGATGTCAGTCGTGGATGTCAGCTGGGTCGCAGTCCCGGCTCGTTGTCTGTGGCATGTGTTTCACTCTCTGGCCATGGACGAACACGAACTGCTCGAAGCCGTTACCTCCTTGGTTCGGCCGGGCGGGCGGGAGTTGGTGTGCGGCCGGTCTGGGCACCCGGCGGGGCATGTATGCCTGGCGGTTTCCGACGCAATCAACCTATCCACTCTCCTCAAGGAGTTCAGCCGTTGGTGCGGGCAGCTGCGCAACCTCGCCATGGGCGGTTACGTCGATCCGACGGTGACCGAGCGGACCGGGCTGCCGCTCCTTGCTCCTTTCGCTGGGGAGCTGGTCGAGATGCGCGGATGGGCGTCCGGCAGTCGGTGGATCGGCTGCGGTGTGGTCCGTGCCGGGGACGGCGAACAGCTGGTGGTGCTCGTGGCGGAGCGGGCTGCACCATCGCCAGATGCACCGCCCGAGGGAGCTTCCTGGGTGGACCCTTTTCTCCGTGTCACAGGTGGGGACGCACGGGACGCCGCGCAGCCCTGGGCGGAGATCGAAACGGAAGTGGGGACTGAACTGCCCGAAGATTGTTGTACGTGGGTTCAGCGAGTGATCGAATTGACCGGGTGGGAACCGCTCGGGATCCCCGTCGACTGGGCGGCGATCGAAGGAGAGCTGGGGGTCCCGCTGCCAGCGGACTACAAGGAGCTCTACGAGGCGTTCGGCGGCGGCACCTTCAGTGATTCCGTCTACTTTCTGGGTCGCGACGAGGGCGTCTCGTTCGACTTCCTGACACAGTGGCGGCTTTGGCTGTCGGCCGACCAGGACAGCAAGTTCGGAGACGTCTCCGCCGTCGATCCCTATACGATCTACGCGCCGGGCGGCAAGGGGCTGGTTGAGTGGGGCTCCACCGAATGGGCCGACGGGTACTTCTGGCTGATCGATGCCGAGCGGCCCGGCGATTACCCCATCCTTGCGCGGTCCCATGACGGCGGCCCATGGCACCGGTACGACATGTCCACCGCCGAGTTCCTCTACCGCATCCTTGCCGATGCCGAATTTCAACCTTTCGGGATCGCGCAGTACGACCTCGGCGCGACGTTCAAGCCCGGCTCCGGCGGCCCCTTCGACGGCCGGCCGCTCTCTGACGAGGGGCTGGCCGTCTCACGTTCGTGGACACGACAGTGCCGTCGTTTCTCATCGAGATCCGTGAGCTAGGTGATCACCAACTGCCTCCGGAACCGGTCGCCAAACGCTGTTTCTAGAGATCAATGAAGCCAGCACCTGTCGATGTTGGTCGCCTGCGGTTGCCCTCGACGGCCCGGACACGGCCCCGGAGTCAGTAGCGAAAGCGTGCCGAGTCTCCGTCTATGTCGATACGCAGCAGGAACTCCGTGATGGGTTCGCCCTCGCCGTTCGGTACAAGTTCCAAGCCCAGCGCGTGAATGGCCTCATCCACCTTCAAGGCCGCTTCCGTGTCCCCCCTCTCCCAAGCCCTCCGCGACTCCTCAATCAGGGGTCTGACTGTCGGCCAACCGGCCGAAGCCTCGAAGCGGCAGTCGTGCCAGAACATGTCGACGGCCTCAAGGGTGAGCTTGCCGATCTCTTCCTCACCACGACGCAGCTGCCATGTGCGGTCTTCCATTGCTGATCCCTTCGGCGCAGAGATCCGCAGGGTATCGATGGGGTCGGCGGAGCAGCTCCAGGCCAAAGTCGCTACGCCGCCCGGGCTGTACAGTCCGAGCAAGGAGGGTCAGTGACTGAAAAAGACTCGGTACAGGGCTGGCTTCAGAGAACCAGGAGCAGTCTGTGGTGGACGCTCATGACGATCCTGATGATCACTTTAGTAGCGCTACTCGCCCTCCATGGCATCCTGAGCCTGCTGCTCCCGTTCCTCCTCCTCTTTAGTGGCACCATCGACCACTGATCGGGCGTCGGTGGTCGGCAACGGCCCGTGCCCTTCACGTGCCCGGTCCGGCGGGAAGCCACGGGGAGTCGCGGCGAGCGACGGTCCGGGCAGCGCTCCGTCCCAGGTCAGGGAGCGGCAGTTCAGCCCGGATCCACGTACGCAATCTTCCAAACTGGTGCTCCTGGCCCTTGACGCTGGCGCTTGTCCTGGGCCATTAAGACTCCGCCGACCTCACGCCTGCTTCTTCACGCCACTCATCGGGCTCGCTCCGGACGAAACTCGGTTGCCGTTCCTCCCTTACAGCCGGTGATACTCCCCCATGAGCAGATTCGCCCAGGTCATCGTGTTGGCCAATGATGAAGAGATCATGGAACCGCTGACCCGACCGGACGACGATCGTGAGTGGGCAGGCAGCTTCACCGATATCGGACACGGCATGTTCGGAGGCTGGGCCATTGAGTTCATACGACGAAGCGCATGGATCGGATTGCTAGAACACCTGGAGTCGCTGCCCTGGACATCGCCATACTCCCTACAAGTGCTGATCCACGACGAGGAAGACGACTGCTTCGGCCTGTGGATGATGCACGATGGCCGACTAGTCGAGATACCCCTGCCGCGCACCCGCCGGGCCTTCTTGCCGAACTACCACACGGGCGAACTCGATCCGGACTGCCCTGGCCACCTGATACGCACAGACTGGCCCGGCGGCTGGCCCGAAGAGGGCTGACCTCTCGCCACATGCGACAGCACCCGCATGACGTAAGTGGGGATTCAGCCGGAGTAGCCGCCAAAGAATCGCATCGAGAGGGCCAGTCCGTGCCACAACCGTGCCAGATGGGGCGGGGACTCACGGGGAACTGCGGCTGCTGGCGGAGGCCACGGCCAGTGAACGCGGAAGTTGGCATCCTGCAGGTCAGACCGCAACTCTCCCCACCTCGCTCCTAAAGCGGTGCTCACCCTACGGCGAGTTCAAAGCGAGGAAGAGAAGCCGCGAGAGAAGCCGGCGGACTGGTCGAGGTGAAACGGTGAGCCTGCACGCGTGGGAATCCAACCCTGCCGTAGTGCGGCCCCGATGGCGTCGGCGACA
>NZ_JBHVEE010000267.1:0-4371 GCF_042802415.1 Streptomyces sp. NPDC057486
AGACACCACGCGCCGGCGAACCTCCCCCGTCACAACACCAGCCGACCAGGCCCACCCACCGCGACACGCGGGGAACCCAGCAAACACTTAGTATGACCAAGCAGGTGCTATAGGACACCCGACCCGGACCACACACGCAAAACCACCACCCGGGACCAGGCATCCACCACAACACGCCCCCATACCGGAAACCCCGGCCCGATTCCGACGGGCCGGGATTTCCATGCACCACAAACAAAACCACCACCACCCACCGCAAGAACTACATGCGTCGGCAGCACCAGGCGGAGGAGATCTAGACGATCAAGTCCGATGTCAGGGCGAGGCGCCGTGTACTCGTGCTGCCCTGCCGAATCGTCCTGGAGTGCGCCTTCTACAGGGGCATCAAGCCCCAGAACAGTGCCCAGGGAACGAACACCGCGCTGGTGAGCCCGAGCAGGCCCAGGCGGGCATGGGCGCGGCCCGTCATCGAGGACCTGGCCTTCCACCATCCGATCGCTGTGGCCGCGGCTGTCAGCACCACCGTGGCCGTGAGGAGTTGCAGGGCGAGCCAGAGCACTGGCCGGCCGCCAAGGGATGGGCCGGCAGTGAGGGTCATCGTTACGAGGCCGAAGTAGCCCATGAAGCCGAGCACGGTGGCCAGTCCTGTCGCGGCCAGCCATCGTGATGCCCGCCCTCTGCCGGGAACACGAGGCCGCCCACGCAGTCGTCGGACAAGTTCCACCAGCAGATATCCGGCGAACGAGGTGGCCATGAAAAAGAACACTGCGGCCTGCACCGCGGATGCCTCGTATCCGGGGAGCGGGGCCAGTGCATGGCTTGGCCGGGCTTGGTGGGGCCAGGCGTCGCTGGCCCGGTGGCCTTGTCCTGCTACCCAGAATGTCATGGTGTCGACGTAACCGGGCACGAGTTCCTCGCCCCGTCGGAAGCCGTCGGGTGAGGTGTGCAGTTTGTGGTCGGCGTGCGGGAAGAACCGAAGCGTCACGTCGGTATTGCCGCCGTCGTGCAGGGCCTTCTCGATGGCACGGGCGCTTTCTGCCGGAGGTGACTGCTGGTCGTTGCCCCACATGGCGAGCACGGGCTGGCGCAGCCGCCGCAGGACGGGCAGCGGGTCGTAGTCGGCCTCGGGGAACAGACCGGCATCCCTCAACAGCCGCGTACCCGTGACGGGCACGGTCTTCAGCAGTGATCCCGAAACGCCTTCGTGCCGGAGCTTGTTGCCCAAGTACCACGCTTGCTGCCGGGCCGGCGGCACCCCCGAGGCGCCGACCAGCACCACATAGGAGACCTGCGTCGAGCGTGAGGCGGCAAGCGGGGCGACCCAGCCACCCTCGCTGAATCCCCACAGCCCGATTCTGTCGGGATCCACGTCGGCGCGCCCGCCCAGCGCCCGGACACCCGCCAGGGCGTCGTCGGCGAGTTGGGTGTAGGAACGCTGGGTGAGCGAATAACCGGCGGTGCGCTTGTCGTAGCTGAGCACCACGAATCCGGCACGTGCCATGGCCTGAGCCTCGGCCCGGTACTTCGCCCGCGTCTCCGGGCCCGCACCGTGCACCAGCACGATCCCGGGGCGTCGTCCAGCCGACCCGGCAGGCACCGCCACCGTGCCGCGCAGCGTCACGTCCCCGCTGCGAAACTCCACGCTCTGCTCACTGTCCTGCCTTGCCGGGGTCGCCACAGCCGCCCCGCCTCCCCCCACAAGGGCAGCCAGCACCACGACCAGACATATGACCCACCGCACCCGCATACCGCTCACCGATCTCCAGAAATCACCTGCCCGAGGAGTTCAGGCAGCCCTCGACGATCTTGCAGTCCTGGGCAGCGGCATCCCATCCAGCACACCCGCTTACGGTGAAGGGGGCTAGCACCACCCGCCACCTGCGGAAAACCCCAGGTACGCCGGACATGGCTCGCACTGCGCTGCGATACGTCAGCGTGGCTGTCAGATGCCAGGCGGCACCACATGACCAACATCATCAGGTGAATAACAACAGTCTGGACGCCCTTCTGACCGCGCTCTACGTGAAGATCGACGATGAGCTCGGGGTGCATCGGTGGATGGGCCGCCCACCACGGCTGACGGACCCAGAGCTGATCTGTCTGGCGGTCGCACAGGCGCTGCTCGGCTTCGGCTCAGAGGCACGCTGGCTGCGATACGCGAACGCGCACCTGACCTCAATGTTCCCGTACCTGCCCCAACAGTCCGGATACAACAAACGGCTGCGGGCCGCGCTGCCGCTGGTCAAGAAGGCGATACGAATGCTCGCCACCGACACGGACTTCTGGTTCGACAACCACTGGATCGTCGACTCCACACCGGTGCCATGCGGCATGTCCAGGCCCACGGTGAAGCGATCGGACATGGCCGGCTGGGCCGGATACGGCTACTGCGCAAGCCACTCGCGGTTCTTCTGGGGCCTGCGCCTGTATCTGGTGTGCACGCCGACCGGGATGCCGATCCTGTGGGCACTGGCCAACCCGAAGATGGACGAGCGCGAGGTCCTGCAGGCCATGCTCGACGTCGAGGCAGGACTCGTTGCCGACCGGCAGGGATTGCTGCTGATCTCCGACAAGGGCTTCGCCTCGAAGGAGTTCGAGAACGACCTCGCTATGCGCGGGATCGAGCTGCTGAGACCGTCCTTCAAGCGGGAGAAGAAGCGGAAGGGCGAGGGTCTGCTCAAGTCCGTGCGGCAGTTGATCGAGTCGGTCAACGACACCCTCAAGGGCCAGCTGGACCTTGAACAGCACGGTGGCCGGACTTTCGAGGGCGTCGCCGTTCGCGTCGCCCAGCGCATCCTCGCGATGGCAAGCGCAATCTGGCGCAACCACAAGACCGGAGCCCCGTTGATGCGCTCTCTTCTCGCCTATGACCACTGAGTACATAGGACTTGATCGTCTAGGCGGCGCGAGCAGGACTCGCTGACTGCCTTCTTTGCCGGCCTCGACGCCTCGCCGGGCGACGACGCCCGGCTCGGCTCCGAGGCCGCTGCGCTGCGCAGCGAGCATCACGATGCGAGGACGCGGCCGAGGGCGATGGCTGATGCCACGGTGCCGCCGGTGACGATGGCCCAGGCCGCGACGATCGGGACGCGGGTACTCCAGGTGCGTAGCGCAGGCGAGGTCGAAGCTCGGGCGAGGAACGCGTCGCGACCGCGCAGCACCGCGAGGCCGACGCCGGTCAGGGTCAGCGCCATGCCGGCACCGAACGCCGCCACCAACGCGATCGCCGCGCCGACCTTGCCGGTCAGCAGCCCGGTGAGGAGGACGAGGAACGCCGACGGGGAGGGGAGCAGGCCGCCGGATGTGCCGAGCAGCAGGATGCCGCGCCAGGTGAGCAGGGATTTGGATGTCGGGACGTGGTGGCTGTGACCGTGGTGGTGATCGTGGTCATGTCCGTGATCGTGGTCATGGCTGTGATCGTGGCCGTGGCTGTGACCGTGCTTCCGGTTGATCAGGTGGCGCCGGAGCAGGCCGACGCCCACGGCGACCACGACCAGAGCTGCGATCAGTTGCAGCCAGTCCGTCACCGCTGCGACGTCCGGTGCGTGTTGGGCGGCGAGCCACCAGCCCACGGCGAGTACGGCGACCGATGCGGTGTGCATGACGGCCACGACGGCGCCGAGCCACACCGCGTCCCGCGCCCTGCCCTGGCCGCCCACGAGGTACCCGGCGGCGAGCGACTTCCCGTGACCGGGGGCGCATGCATGGAAGGCGCCCACCGCTGCCGAGACGAGAAGAGCCAGTGGCAGTACGACACCGTGGTCCAGTAGTGCCGCAAGGTCTGTGGTCCACACGGTCGTCGGCCCTGTGGATGCAGTGGCGGCGGAGCTGCCGGCTCCGTCGAGGGCGAGAGTGAGGGTGGGCTCGCTCGCCGTGTGCAGGCCGCCGCCACCCTTCTTGGTCACGGAGATCGTGCGATAGGCCGGGTTGACTTCGATCAGCGCGGTGATGGTCAGGGCGACCGTGTCCACGGGTTCGGGGCAGGTGTAGTGGATCACGGCGCCCTTGCTCGCGAGCCGCGCAGTGTCCACCGCCCCGAGCCGACATGCGTGCCCGTCCTGGTGCATGGTGATGTGCGAGCCGAGGTAGGCCGCCTCGTCCCCCCTGGCAGCCTGGTGCATGACGTCCAGGTCGTTGCGCTGGGCCGACCAGGTGACCTCGACGGTGCGGCCTTCGGCCCTGACCTGGGCGACCGGCGGTGTGCCGAAGGGGTGCGCCTCGGCCGTGCCTGCGGCTCCGAGGAGCGCCCATACGGCTGCCAGGCCGATCAGCACGAGACGGGCGGCGTGGGTGCGGGTGGTCCGGAGGGTGTGCACAGTGGTGGTCCCGTCGGGAGTGGAGCGCCGCGAGTTGCCTCCCCTGTGGGGGAGG
>NZ_JBHVEE010000268.1:0-4308 GCF_042802415.1 Streptomyces sp. NPDC057486
CCCCCAGGTCATCCGTTCGACAGAGGGGACACAGCCATACCGGGCCCGGAGGCCAGCGGCCCCATTGCAGGACCGCGAAAAACATAACGGGGGGGGGCGTGCTGCCGGTACGCGGGGGGAGTGGGCGGCCACCTCCTTCGGGCCGCGCCTGCAGCCCACCGCGGAGACCGCCGGACTGGAGGCTTGACGGCCTTCGGTGTCACCCGACTGTGCGGCAGCTCCGACCTCATTCGGCCCCGCTTGCCGCGCGGTAGCACCCGGGCGGCAGGGCTCGGGGGCAGCATGGAAGCGGAAGCCCGCCCGGGAGCCCTTCGCACGTCGACCGGGCGGGCCGCCGTTGTGCAGGGCGCCTGTGTGCGCGGTGGCCGCCGCGCCGGGCTGCGATGCTGCCGACGCAGCCGTGCGGGTACGAGCACGACCGGCCGGCAGCGCCGATGAGGTCCGGCAGCCGGGCCGTCACCGCATGTGCCGGCGGTGCTCTCAGGGCCCGTCCCCCTGGTGATTGCCGCCGGACCGGCCCGCACCTTCTGCGCTCACCGGTGCCCGGTGCCCGGTGAAAAGAAAAAGGAAGGGGGGTGCCTTGCCGCGGCTTCGTCCTGCCTCCGCGGACCTTGCGGGTGCTGAGGAGTTGCGGGCGCTCAGGAGCCGGGATGCCGGGGCCACTTCCTGGTTGGTGCGTGCCGGGCCGAGTGCCGCGCCGGACCGCGTGCGTGTGTGAGGTGCTGTGCGTGCACGGCGCGGGCGAAAAGGGTTACGGCCTTGTGTGATTGCTCCGGCGTGCGAGCCGGGTACCGGGCGATGCGTCAGGTTGACGTGGAGGCCTTCGCGGAGCGCACCCGCACTCGACGCGGTCGGTGCGGCCGAAGCCGTCCTTCTGTTCGCGCCCGGTGACCGACCGCGAAAAATTGTGTGGAGCCTCGCTCGCCGGGTATGACAGGCTGACGCACACCGAAGGGGTGTAGCTCAGATGGCCAGAGCGCCGGTCTCCAAAACCGGATGCCGCAGGTTCGATTCCTGCCACCCCTGCCACCGTTCAGGGCTCCCCGCCCCCGCTCCCGGCTCCGGCTCTTGCCCACGGTCCGGGACCGCGGCCGGGACGGCGCCAGGCCCGGGTGCGGCGGGCCGCCTCTTTGGCGGGGGTGGGCCGGTCCGGGAACCGTGTTGCTCGGGTTCATCGTGCCGGTCTGCCCTCGCATGCTGTTGCCGGTGGTCAGCTCCGGTGGTCTGCTCCGGTGGTCTGCTCCGGTGGTCAGCTCAGGGCCGCAGTCAGAGCGCCGGCTGTTTTGGCGACGAGTTGGTTGTCGGCGGGGGCTCTTCGGTCGGGTTTGGTGGTCATGACGGCCAGGATGATCGGCGGCCGGCCGGGGGGCCAGGTGATGCCGGTGTTGTTGTTGCCGTAGCTGCCGCTGCCGGTCTTGTCGGCGATGGTCCAGTTGGCAAGAACCCCGGCGCGCAAGCGGTCACTGCTGGTGGTGTTGGCGAGCAGCCAGCCGGTCAGCAGTCGGCGGTCGCGGGGGGCGAGCGCGTCGCCCAGGACGAGGCGGGCGTAGGTTTGCCCGATCGCGCGGGGTGTTGTGGTGTCCGTCTTGCGCCATGGCTCCGCCGAGTTCAGCTCGGGTTCCCACCGGTCGAGGCGGGTGACCGGGTCGCCGACGGAGCGGCACAGGCGGGTGACGGCGGTGGGGCCGCCCAGTTCTCGGAGCAGGAGGTTGGCCGCGGTGTTGTCGCTGTGTGTGAGGGAGTATCTGCACAGGTCGGCGACCGTCATTCCGCGGGAGAGGTTTTCGGGCGTGCCGGTGATCGGTGAGTGGCCGCAGGCCTTCACGTAGTGGGCGGTGTAGCGGATACGGCGGGCCAGGAACTCGCCGTCTCGGTCCAGATCGCGAAGGACCGCAGCCGCGCCGATGGTCTTGAACAGGGAGCACATCGGGAAGCGCTCGTCTGCCCGGTACATCACCGTGCGGTTTGTGGCGGTGTCATGGGCGTATGCGCCGAGCCGGGCGCGGTGCTTTCGTTCCAGGGCGCGCAACTGCCCGGTGATGTGGGCTGTCGCGGCTGTCGCGGTGGGTGCGGCGAAGGCGGTGGGTGCGGCTGTCGCGGTGGGTGCGGCGGGTGCGGCGAAGGCGGTGGGTGCGGCGGGTGCGGCGGGTGCGGCGGGTGCGGCGAAGGCGGTGGGTGCGGCGGGTGCGGTGGGCGCGGGGATAGGGCGGTGGGAGCTGTCCCGGCACTGGCTCCGGCGGCCAGGGCGGCCAGGACTGTCCGGCGGGTCGCGCGGGTTTTGATGGATCGCACAGCCATGTGCCTTTCCTTTGTACGGCAGGGCGTCCGTCATGACATCAGTTTCGGTCCGGTGTGGTGGTGATGACCGCACCGGCCGCTGTCCGATGTCCTTGGCCGTGGGCCGCTCGCAGCAGTGGCGTATGTCCGCTTCGTGCTGTGACAGGACCAAGGGGTTTTGCCGAACGGCTGTCACCACCCGTGCAGCACAGTGGTGGAGGGGATGTGCTTCGACAGACTCCGGCGGTGCTGGCGGGGCCTGGGCGTGGGCTGGACGGGGCGGCCGCGGTCAGTTGCCGGGTGCTCGCCCGTAGCCGCGGGCAGCGATCGCAGACATTTGCTGAGATCAGCCACCGCGTGATTCCTGCACCCTTGAAGGGGTGGTTTTCCGCTGTGCGGGTTGGGCTGTGCGACGGGCCGGCCGGCCCGTAGAACGTTCGGGGCGCCCCCTGTGCCGGCGTGTGCGGTGTGGCTGCACGCGGTGGAGTGGAACGTGTCCTGGGCGGGCCGGTTCTCTGTGGTGGTGTGCCGGTATTCGGGGCACTGCCGGGAGTGGTGCAAGGGTCCACGGCCGTCGTGTCCCGTCCGGCGCTTTCGGCCCTGGCGGTTCAGATCACGAGGAACACCCCAACCGGCATTGCTGATCGAACGGTTCGGCCCGGCTTTGCCCGCGGCTTTACCGGGCGGGAGGCTGTCAGGCCGGCCGGGGCCGGGCTTTGGTGCGGGGGTCCGGCTCATGTTGCGGATCGTGAGGTCTTCGTGCGCGTTGACGCCGTGTTCGCGCGCGGGGGCGGGCGCGGTTTCGGGCGCGTGGTCAAGGGTGCCGGTGGCGGGCCGTGCGAGGCAGGGCGCGAACGTCTGTCGCCAGGGCCTTGCGGCGGTGCTTGCCGGCATGTTTGCACCGGGGCAGCGCCTGGTGCACGGTTTCGGGCTTCGCGGCGGCTTTGCGGCCGTGACGCGGGCTGGGCGTGAACTCACCGTGCGAGTCGGCGGGGAAGCCGGTTCTGCCCGGGTCGGTGCCG
This sequence comes from Streptomyces sp. NPDC057486, assembly GCF_042802415.1. Classification (NCBI taxonomy): domain Bacteria; kingdom Bacillati; phylum Actinomycetota; class Actinomycetes; order Kitasatosporales; family Streptomycetaceae; genus Streptomyces; species Streptomyces sp. NPDC057486. The sequence goes on from NZ_JBHVEE010000268.1 coordinate 3,300, forward strand.
ACCGTGGGGCCGGTCGCGGGCAGTGGATCGGGTGCGGCCTGTTCGGCGGTCAGCACGACGGACCACTTGTCGCCCTCGCGCGCGACCGGGACCGTCTTGACCTGCCGGCCACCGGCCGGTGCTGGTGCACCGTGACGTGCCCGGCCCCTGTGGATGCGTACGCGGGTGACCGGATCGTGCGCGGTGGCATCCCAGCGGCAGCCGTCCTTGTCTCTGGGGAAGCGGCGTAGGAACGCCCTCGGATGACGCCGGTGCCCGGCGCATGACCGCCGTGCACATTGTGACCGCGTGGACGCGGTGGCCGGGCTGGGGCGGTTGGGGAACAGCGAAGCCGGCCGCCGCGGTTGCGGGGCCGACCGGTCTGGTGCTGTGTCAGGCGCTCGTGCTGAGCGTCTTCTGGCAAGGCGGCAGTGCGGATGCGGTCACGGCGAAGACCGGCGCAGTGGATGCGGTGGTGGTCAAGAAGGGCTGCGAAAGCGCCGGGGCGGCATCTGCGCAGTACACCGGCACGTCTCGGCGTCCGGCTCGGACACACCGCGCAGCCTGCCGCCCGGGCTGCTCGTGGGGTGCTTCGGCACCGCTGTCCGCTGCCTCCACCGCAGCAGCACCGGGCAGCGCCCGGTGGGGGGTGCGCTGGTACTGCGGCACAGCTCTCTTCCCGAAAGCGGCGCGGGGCCGGGCCGCCTCGGCCGCGGCCACGATGCGTGTGCGCGCCGCACCGTGCAGGATGTGCCGCCGGTGGACGCGGGAACGCTGCCACCGGCAGGCCGGTCACGAACACTGCGCCCGCAGTGGTCCGCCCGGCCGGCCTGTTTCGAGGGCCGGCCCCCAGGTCTGACTGGGCGGGTGGGGGCGGGTTCGCATGGCCGGGCCCGGGCAGGTCCTGACCGGGTTCGGCTGTGTGGTCGGCGCGGGGTGTCGGCGGGCCGGTGGTCAGTAGGCCGAGTTGACGTTGTCGATGGAGCCGTAGCGGTGGGCGGCGTAGTTGGCTGCGGCGGTGATGTTGGCG
>NZ_JBHVEE010000269.1:0-4168 GCF_042802415.1 Streptomyces sp. NPDC057486
TGTGTCCGGCGGCCGCCTTCAGTCCCGCGTAGTCCTTCTCCAGCTGGCCCAGATCACCGGTGAACTGCGGGATCGCCTCCGGCTTGATCACTTGGACCGCCCCCCGGACATGGTCAGATCACGATCTCGGTCCGTCGCACTCCGCGAACCCTGAACGCCCTGCGGCTTCAGATCCCACCCGGTCACCCAGCACACCCCCGTGCCCAACTACCCAACTGCCAACAGTCCATCAACGCGCTCGGGCCATCTGCCCGCCCGCCCAGGTCAGCCGATGTTGTCGACCGCGGCCTTCGCGCGCGTGATGGTGTGCTGCGCGGTGCCGTCGTTCTTCTCCAGCGTCGTCTTCAGCAGCTGGATGATGTTCTTGACCTCCTGCGAGGCCCGGTTCCACCGCAGTTCCTTGCCGTGGTACTCGTCCGAGACGCCGTCCGCGGCGAAGTCCGCCATCGCCGCCTTGACCTGCCCGTCCCGCGCCGCGATCACTTCCTCCAGACGCGCGATCACGACCTGGATGTTGCCCTGCGCATCCGCCGACGCACCCGTGTCGTACGCACGACGGTCACTGTCACCAGCCATCAACAAACACTCCCCGTGAATTCATGAAATCCGTGAACCGGCGAAACCGGTTAGGTCTGTGCACCTTCGAACAGGGCACAGGTCAGGTCAGCGGCCGCCGAAGCGGGCCGCGTCGAAGTTCGCCGCACCCTGCTGCTGCCGGGCGTTGTCACCCTGCTCCTGGTCACCCGAGCCGAACGCCTGCTCCATGCCCGACTGACCACCCAGCAGCGCCGACAGTGAACCGTTCAACGCCGCCGTGATCTCGTCCGAACGGTTCTTGAACGAGTCGAACGCCACCCGCCCCGCACCGTTGAACTTCCCCTCCAACGGCGCGGCCGCCTGCACCAACTGACGGATCAACGTGCCCAAGTCATCACTCGACCCACGCGACTTCGACGTCAGAGTCGACAGGACCTGCGCCCCCATGTCGAACTTCATTCGCTTCCCCCTGCCACACCAATTGATCCGATACGACAATATCCTTACTGGTACGGCTCATCGGTTCAACCGGCGACCCCCCGCTGTGACCAACACATGACAGAGCTGGACGACGTCGATCGCGTGTGTCCCGGGCGAGCTCGCGAAGCAGGGTGGCGGGTGCCATCGCGTGGTCGTGGTATCCGCGGGAGCTCATGGCCTCAGATCGGGTCGGCCAGTCGCCTGACCACGTCGGCGTTCGGTGCCTCGGTCAGTGACCCGGGCACGACGTGGCTGCTCCTGGTGGGGTCCGACTCCTGAATCATCTCCGCCAGGGCGGCGGTAGGCGCAATGCCCCGGGCCTTCGCGTCGTGGAGTTTGATGGCCCACACGGAGCCTTCGTTGAACGCGCCGTCGCCGCCCGCCTTGCGGACCGCCCACCCGGCCGCGTCGTCCTCGTCGTTCGCCCAGACATAGCCGATCACCTGACCACGCCTGTCCGCCACTGTCAGGTACTGAACGGGCTTGTTGGAGAGATGGCTGTAGCGCGGCGGTCCTCCGGGCGCCTCGTTGAACAACAGATCCTCGTTCAAGCGCGGATTGGGTCGCTGTTCCCTGCTCATCCGTGGAGAGGTCAGCCCTTGCTCACCAGTTCTTTGAGAGCGTCGAGCGTCGGGGCCTCGGTCAGGGAGCCCGGTACGACACCGCTGTCCTTGATGTCGCTCGTGTCCCGGACCAGTTCGGCGAGCAGGGCGGTGGGTGCGAGCCCGCGGGACTTCGCGTCCCGCAGTTTCCTGAGCCACGCGGCACCGGCATTGATCTCGTTCGGCCCGAGCGCCGGCGGCGTCACCCAGCCGGCGGCGTCGCCCTCGTCGTTGGCCCACACGTACCCGAGCACCTTGCCAGTGTCGGCGGCCACCCGCACATACTGCACAGGCCCCTGCGCGACGCGGTTGTAGCGGGGCGGCCCGGCGACGCGCTTGAGCTGCATGTCCTCTTCGAAGCGCGGATTGGGTCGGTGTTCGCCGGCCATTCTCACTACTGGTTGGCCAGACCTTCGACGAAGCCGAGATTCGGAGCCTCGGTCAGGGAGCCGGGCACGACATGGCTGCTCTTCGTCGGGTCCGACTCCTGAATCATCTCCGCCAGAGCGGTGGTCGGTGCAACCCCGCGGGCCTTTGCGTCGTGGAGCTTCCTGGCCCATCTGGCGCCCTTGTTGAATGCCTCGTCGCCGCCCGCCTTGCGGACTTCCCACCCGGCGGCGTCGTCCTCGTCGTTCGCCCATACGTAGCCGATCACCTGACCGTCCCTGTCCGAGACAGTGAGGTACTGAACGGGCTTGTGGGTCAGTGGGCTGTAGCGCGGAGGCCCTCCGGGCGCCTCGTTGAACAACAGATCCTCGTTCAAGCGCGGATTGGGTCGCTGTTCCCTGCTCATGCGTTCAATGCTCCCTTACTTCGCGGGTAGGACTTCCCCGTAGACCTGGGCCTGGCCATTGTCCATAAAGACACGGGTCACCCTGAACTCGGAACCACGGGCCAGGAGCAGCTCCCGTTCCTCCACGTCGAACTTGCTGACCTTCTCCAGCCAGAGTGCGGGCGTCCCCTTCGGCACACGGAGATGCAGGATCGCCTCCTTGCCCGCGAAGCTGGGCACCGGGTGGTTGCCGAGAGAGGTGGAGGTGTATCCCTTGTCCGGATAAGTCTTTCCCAGCATGTCGAGCGGAGACCTCAGGTTGAGGTGGCCGAGACCCGTGCCCCGGACGACCATGATGTCGTCGGGCACAGGCCGGGTCGACATGACCCTGTCCATCTCGCCGATGTCATGCAGCACCTCGGGCCTCGGTCCGAAGCCGGGCGTGCCCCGCAGGTGGCCGTTCATGTCGTGGTACGAGGGGAACGTCTCACCGGTGTAGTTCCAGAGCGACTGCTTCGCCGATGGGTCCAGGTTGTCGACGTAGTCGTTCCAGTAGTCCCGACCGTAGTCGATCGCCGCCAGATCGTCAGTGAACGGAACGGTGCCATCGGTGAGTTCGGCTGCGGCGACCCTGTGCTTCTCGGCAGTCGAGAGTTCATCGAAGTCGTCCGCCGACATGTGCGGGGTGTACTTGAAGTCGTCCGCCGCGCCTGCGACACCCGGCCCGTCCACACCGGAGTGGCTGCCCGTCGCCGCGTCGTCCGCGCCGTGCAGCGCGTCTCCGGCGGCGCCGTGCGGGTCGACATGCCCGCCGGTGTCACCGGCGTGCGCGGCGTCGTCGGCGTGTGCGGCTGCGTCGTCGGCGTGCGCGCCGCTGTGCGGGGCGTCGTGCCCGTGCGTGCCCGGCACGTCGTGTCCCGGGCCGTGCGGGGTCGTGCCCGGCACGTCGTGCCCTGCGCCCGCCGGGAGGTGGTCACCGGGTACATGCGCTGCCGGTCCGCCGGGTACGTGCCCTGCGGGGCCGCCCGGTACGTGGCCCGCCGGATCGAACGCCGCCGGGGCGGGCCCGAACGAACCGCTCGGCACGTGGCCGGGTGCGCTGCCGGGGATGTGGCCTGCCGGTCCGCCGGGTACGTGGCCCGCGGGGTCGAAGGATGCCGGTGCGGGCCCGAAGGAGCCGTTCGGTACGTGCGCGGGTGCTCCGCCGGGTACGTGGCCTGCTGGGTCGAAGGATGCCGGTGCGGGCCCGAACGAACCGCTCGGCACGTGGCCGGGTGCGCTGCCGGGGATGTGGCCTGCCGGTCCGCCGGGTACGTGGCTTGCCGGGTCGAAGGATGCCGGTGCGGGCCCGAAGGAGCCGTTCGGTACGTGTGTGGCCGGTCCGCCGGGTACGTGGCCTGCCGGGTCGAAGGATGCCGGTGCGGGCCCGAACGAGCCGTTCGGTACGTGCGTGGGTGCTCCGCCCGGCACATGACTGCCCGCACTCGGGACATGGCTGTCCGCGGCGCCTTGCACATTGTCGAAGCCGCCCGCATGGACTCCCGGCCCTGCCGTCGGCTGAATCTGCCAGGACGTCGGCAGGCCCGACGTTCCCGGCACGGTGGTGTGCGGGATCGTGCTGCTCGGGGGGATCAGGTTGCCGTTGGGGCCCAGAAGGTGCCCGTCGGGCAGTTGGAACGAGCCGTCGGGCAGCTTGGGGATCTCGATGTTGCTGATGCCTTTGAGGCCCTTGGTGATGTCGCCGATTTTGGAGATGCCGGCGCCTGCGCCCTTGGCG
>NZ_JBHVEE010000270.1:0-4080 GCF_042802415.1 Streptomyces sp. NPDC057486
GTGGGGCACGAGGGCCTTTCTGGTCGCCGGTGCAGATGTCGCAATCCACACCAGGCCAGAAGGCCCTCACCCATTTCAAGACCAATCAGCCGTGACCCCTGTCACCAACCTCCGTGGACAGAACACCTAGGGCCTCTGTCGAAAGTGGATCTTGAACATGGGATGTGTGCCAGAACCCACTACTGCTCGATAAAGCCACGCAGCTCTACCTCAGCTTTCAAGACTCCACATCAATCAAGCCGCGCCGCACTAATTAAGCCGGAGCCTCGCTGCACCAACAGCTGCACGTTCGAAACGATCGTATAAAGTCCGGTGATCGACATCGGGCGTCTGGTGTCCGGCTACGCCGGGTGGTCGGGGCGGGGCGCGGGGGGCGATTCACATGGGTGGGACACGCGGACGAAAGAGTGCTCCGGCGGCCGGGCGCTCGCGTAGGCGAGCGGGCGGGAAGCCGGACGGGCTGACGCGGCGGGGCCGGATCGTTGCCTGGACCGCCGGTATCGGCGCCGTGTGCGTCCTCGGCGCCGGCGGTGCCGGTGCGTGGATCTACAACGACCTCGACGGCAACATCCACGGCGCCCCCCTTGACGGCAAGCTCGGCGACGACCGCCCGGAGAACCTCAGTCCCGGGTCGCGGAACATCCTGGTCGTGGGCTCCGACAGCAGGTCCGGGGCCAACGCCCGGTACGGCGGCATGGAGGGGGGCACCATGCACTCCGACACGCTGATGGTCCTGCACATCCCCGCGAACCGGAAGTGGGCCGCGGTCGTGTCCATACCCCGCGACTCCTGGGTGCGAATACCGGCCTGCGACAAGGGCGACGGTACGACCTCCGAAGTCCATCACTTCAAGATCAACGAGGCGTTCTCGCTCGGCGGCACAGGCGGCGAGGTGGCCGACGCCGCCGCTTGTACCATCAAGACGATCGAAGCCAATACTGGTCTGCGCATCGACAACTTCATGTCGGTCGAATTCCAGGGGTTCAAGGGCATGGTCAATGCCCTGGACGGCATAGAGGTCTGCCCTGAGCAGGCCATCCACGACAAGAAGGCCCACCTCGATCTGGAGGCCGGCTGCCAGACGATCAGGGACGAGAAGGCGCTCGGCTACGTGCGTGCCCGCTACAGCGTGGGCGACGGCTCCGACACCGGACGCATCGGCCGCCAGCAGGAGTTCATGTCGGCGTTGGCCGAGAAGGCCAAGTCGAAGATCACCGACCCCGTCGCTCTCTACAAGTTGCTGCAGTCCCTCACCAAGTCCCTCACCACGGACGACGAACTGGCCGGTGCGAAAGCCCTCACCGGCCTCGCGTCCGAGCTGAAGGGCGTTCCCGAGGACCGGTTGACGTTCCTCACCGTCCCCAGCTATCCGCGCGAAGCCGACGTCCCGACGGACAAGGCCAATGTGGTGTGGCAGTACCCGCAGGCCGCCACCGTGTTCACCGCCCTGGCCAAGGACAGGGAGATCGACAAGAAGAGCCTGGAGGCGGACGCGAAAGATCCGCTGTACGCGTCCTCCGTGCACGTGCGTGTCCTCAACGGATCGGACGTCGAGGGGAAGGCCGCCGCGGTCGCCGAGAGACTGCGCGAGGCCGGGTTCACCGTCACGGGCACCGGCAACGCGCCGCACCCCGGCCGCACCACGGTCACCTATCCCCCGGGCCTCGCCGACCGGGCCGCGGTCCTCGCGTCCCAGGTACCCGGCGCGCACGCTGTCGAGGACGCCGCCGCCCCGGCGGGCGAGGTCACCCTGGTGGCCGGCGCCGAACTGGACGTCGACGACCTGCGATAGGGCACCACATCGAGAGACCGAGCGAGCTGTGCTTCCGCGTCTGCGACAGGACGCGGGGGTACGGACTCCGCGTCCGTACCGGATGCCGTCGTGCTGCGGCGGAACCAACGGTGCTGCCGGCCGCGGATTCGCCCGCTGACGTCGACGCCGACAATCGAGCGCACGATCTCGTGGCTGTCCGGCTACCGCAGACTCAGCCCCCGCTACGAACGCAACCCCCCGCAACTACCTGGCTTTTCTCGGCCTTGCCGCTGCCCTGTGCTGCTACAGGCGACTCCTCAAACTCACCACATAGGACACCGCCTACTGAGATTCATCGCGTGATGTCGCTGCCCCAATCCCTGAGCTGCGGCGATGCCCGAGCAACAGGCGACCTCCCTCGAAGATCACTGACAACCCGTCCAACCGCCCGGTCAGAGGCTTGCCGAGTCACCAGGGGATAACGGCGAGGGCTTCCACCTCCAGCATGAGCTCCGGCCGGTACAGAGCGGCCACCTGTACTGCGGTACTGGCCGGCGGACGCACGGTGTCGATGTGCGCGTCGCGCACGGCCCGTACCTCCGGCAGTATGGCGACGTCGGTGACGTAGAAGGTGAACTTGGCAACCTCGGCGAACGTCGCGCCGCCTGCCGCCAGGCAGCGCCGCAGGTTCTCGAAGACCTGACGGGCCTGGGCGGCGGCGTCGCCCTCCCCGACCACACGTCCCTGTTCGTCCAGTGCGACCTGCCCGGAGATGACGACCAGTCGACCTTCACCCACCACCACGTGGCTGTAGCCGTTCCCTGGGGCGACCCCGTCGGGCGGAATGTGAGTGAGCATGGTCTCTTCAGACTCATCTGACACAGGTGTCCTCCTCGAACGGCAGTTGATCAGGCAACGGTATATGCCAACAACTCCTTTTAGCCCGTTGCATGTTGAGTCGTAGGCACTGTGTGCGCCGCGTCTCGGCTGCCTGCATCGGCGAAAGGTCCAGTGAGAGGTGATCTTCGAGGGAGGTCGCCTGTTACTCAGACATCGCCGCAGCTCAGGGATTGGGGCGAGCGACATCACGCGACGAATCTCAGTAACTGGCTGTTCTCTATCCGCTCGCGTGGTCGGTCCGCTTCGAACAGGGCCCTGGATCGGGTGAGTTGTCGGGTGGGGAGGCATGATGGAAGGGCCTCTTGGTAGCCCGGACAGCATTTCAGGGGGCGGGGCTCTGCTCGCACGTCCGGATGTGCCCGTCAGGCCCTTGACCGGGTGCCACTTCGACGGAGGATGGGGGAAGAGAGCGGGTCTGCATGGTGAAGTGTGTGCCTCTGATCACTCCGACAGCAGCGAGCGTTTCTTCCGATGACCGCACAGCCCGCACGCCCTGAGCGCAGCGGTCCCGAGACCGCCTCGATCATGGATGTCTCGCCGTTCAAGCCTTCTCTCGTCAAAGCGGTGTTCAGGGACGTGACCCCGATGCACGTCTCTCGGTCGGCCGCATGGGCCGCAGCGTCGGTGACGCGGACAGTGCTGACGGAGATCATCGAAGGCGCGAGGAGAGCGGCGGCGGAGGCCCGGAAGAAGCTGATTCCCGGGGACCTTCTCTCGGCGATCGAGCGGAACGTCGAGCTCGAGGTGGGGGACAAGTGGTACGACCACAGCCCGACGTTTCAAGGCCTGACCGGTGTCCTGTACGACGCCGAGGGTGTCATTGTGCCTTCTCGTAAGCGCAGCAGGTCGCGCAAACCGAGTGCTGTGGTCGGCGCCCACAGGTTCGAGGCCGGGGTCAAGAAGCTGCTGCGGAGCCAGGGGGCGACGGCCGTCCCAGCGATGGTCCGCGACCTGAACGGAATCGCGAGCGTGTTCCTGACGGACCTCGCCCAGGACGCGACCATGGTCGTCCGCGAGGGCGGGGTCAAACGTTTCGGTACGGTCACCCTAGTGATGTCGGGCGAACCGGCCCCACCCCCGTTCCTCAAGGATTCCCTGCAGGCCCCGTCCGCCCGCAGGGGGGACGGGCGGACCATCGGCAGGGATGACATCCTGGCCGCCACCACGATTCAGTTGTTCGGCGGCAACCTCAGGCAGCGAGCCCTCACCGAAGCACGCGAGGCGACACAGAACACTTCGGCCGGCTGAGCGGGTGCGACCAACATCGCCGCCTCACCCTCATCTGCTACCGCAGACTCCCAAGGCGTGGCTCTGGACGCCTCGCTGCGAACCCTCGTGTTTCGCAGTGTTGAGTGATCATGTTCCGGCGGCGGCCCAGGCTGTGAGGACGGCCTGGATTTCTTCGGGTCTTGCCTGGTGGGGGTGTG
>NZ_JBHVEE010000271.1:0-4080 GCF_042802415.1 Streptomyces sp. NPDC057486
GGTCCTCACCCCGGTCGGGTGAGGACCACCGACAGCGTCGTCGCGTCCGAACGTCGAGAGAAGCAGGTCAGGAGCGCGGTCGCTGGGACTGGCCGGCTCGCTCCGCGTTCCTCTCCTTGATGCGCGCCGCTTCCTTCCGGACCTCGGCCTGGGTGGCGCGCTCCTTCTGCAGCCACTCGGGGAGGTCCTTCTTCAGCGCGTCGATCTGCTCCGTGGTGAGGGGGTCCGTGACTCCGCCACGTGCGAGACCCGCGATGGAGACGCCCAGCTTCGCCGCGACCACCGGGCGGGGGTGCGGTCCGTTGCGCCGCAGTTCCTGGAGCCACTCGGGCGGATCGGCCTGCAGCGCATTGAGCTCGCTGCGCGAGACGACACCCTCCTGGAACTCGGCGGGGGTGGCCTCGAGGTACACACCCAGCTTCTTTGCCGCGGTTGCGGGCTTCATCGTCTGGGTGGTCTGGTGCGACGTCATGGTGTCAAGGGTAGCGAGCGTGTGCGATACCTCCGACCACGACCGGTAACCTGGCGGGGTGACAGGCTCCGATGCACCCCTCTCCTTCCGGCTCGCATACGTCCCGGGCGTGACGCCGACCAAGTGGGTGCGCATCTGGAACGAGCGGCTGCCGGACATCCCACTGACTCTCGTCGCGGTGGCCGCCGCCGAAGCATCCGACCTGTTGCGGCGCGGCGGTGCCGACGCAGGTTTCGTGCGGTTGCCGATCGACCGGACGGACCTCAGCGCGATCCCCCTCTACACCGAGACCACGGTGGTCGTGGTCCCGAAGGACCACGTCGTGGCGACGGTCGACGAGGTGTCCGTGGCGGATCTGGCCGACGACGTCGTGCTGCACCCCCTCGACGACACCCTGGGCTGGGAGCTTCCGCCCGGCCGGCCCGCGATCGAGCGTCCGGCCACGACGGCGGATGCCATCGAGCTGGTGGCGGCAGGGGTGGGCCTCCTCGTCGTCCCTCAGTCACTCGCACGCCTGCACCACCGCAAGGACCTCACGTACCGGCCGCTCACGGACGCCCCCGAGTCACGCGTCGCACTGTCGTGGCCGGAGGAGGAAACCACCGACCTGGTGGAGGACTTCATCGGGATCGTCCGCGGGCGGACCGTCAACAGCTCGCGGGGGCGCAACCCCGCCGCGGCGCAGCCGAAGCAGCGCAAGCGCCCCGAGACAGGCGGCGCGCAGCGAAAGTCCACAGCCGGGAAGCCCGCCCGCAAGAGCCCGCGGAGCGGCTCCGGCGGTCCCAAGACCGGCAGGCGGGGCAAGCCCCGTCGCCGGTCCTGAATCCGGTCGTCGGACAGGCGTGGTCGCCGCAGGGCGGCCGGAACCCACAACCGAGTCCCGGCCCGTCCTCCGAGGCGCCCCGGCGCCGACGGCCGCCGCTCGTACGGAAGCCCGCGGCCCCGTACGCGGACCGCGTCGGCGCACTCCCGGGGAAGGGCTGCGTCGCCTGCCTCGTTCCGGAGCTCACTTCGCGCCCGTATCGCCTCTTCCGTCGCGGACGGCCGGTGTCCGAGTCGCGAAGGGAGGGACGTCCTGTTCGCACGTGGCGCCGACGGGGGGCAGGACACCGCTGAGGAAGTAGCGGGCCGCATACCGGCCGACGCAGCCGCTCGGATTGCCCAGTGCCGTGTGACCGTACCCGTTGAGCGTGAGCAGACGGGCGTCGGCGAGTTCACGGGCCATCGCCTCGCCTGCCTGATACCGGGTGGCAGGGTCGTGGGTCGCATTGACGACGAGTACGGGGTTCGCGGTGTGCCTGTTCCAGGGGCCGGTGTAGTTGCTGACGGCGCGGGCCGGCCAGGTTGCGCACGGCTCGTTGGCCCAGGCCCACCAGTGTCCGAGGTCTCCCGCTCGCGCGGTACTCAGCTTGTCGAGTGCGACGTAGTGTGCCGGGTCGCGGGGGTTGGGACTTTCCGCGCACAGTACGCCGAGATGCTGCTCGAAACCGGGATACTTCGAGCCGACGGGTGGCGCCGGCGGATCCTGCGGTATGCGGCCCTCCCAGAGGTCCTGCAGCATCTGAGCCGTCTCGTCCCAGCCGGGGTGGACCGTGTAGAGCCCGCCACGGACCTCGCTGACGGTCTTCGCGTACGTCCAGGAATCCACGGGGCTGTTCGGGAGGCGCCGCAGCAGCTCGCTGAACTTGGCGCGGGTTGCTGCCGGGCTTCCTGCGGAGAAGGCGCAGCTGCTCGCCGGGGCGCGACCGCACAGTCGCAGGAACTCCCGCAGGACGTCGGCCGAGCCCAGATCGGACCCCAGCCGCAGGAAGGTGCTCAGTTCCGGCTCGCTCTTCGAGCCGTCGTCGACCCAGGCCCGTGGATCGACATTCCCGTCGAGCACCAGACGGCCGACCCTGGACGGGAAGAGGTTCGCGTAGGTCGCCCCCAGCAACGTTCCGTACGAGACACCCCAGTACCTCAACTGCCGGTCACCGAGCGCCTGGCGCAACCGGTCGAGGTCGCGGGCACTCTCGGCCGTCGAGACATGACGCAGCAGTTCCGGAACGCGCTTGTCACAGCGTCGGCCGAGCTCGGTGTAGGCCGCAGTGAAGGAGCTGCGCTCTTTCGCGCCGACCGGAAAGTCGGGAACATTCGCCCACCATGTGATGGCCTCTTCCGCGCTGGAAAAACATTGCACTGCGGTGCTCTGCCCGACGCCGCGCGGGTCCCAACTGACGATGTCGAACCGCTCCCGTAGTTCCTCGGGGAACTTCTCATACTGCAACGGCAGCCCCACCGTGCCCGCGCCTCCGGGCCCCCCGGGGTTGAAGACCAGTGATCCGACCCGCCGACCGGGAGCGACGGCCCGGTGCCTGATCACCGCCAGGTCGATGGTGCGCCACCCGGGACGGGTGTAGTCGAGTGGCGCCTTCATCGTTGCGCACTCGAATCCCTGCAGGCCCTCACCCTCGCAGGGCTTCCATGTCAGCGTCGTCCCGCCGGAACCGGACGGCCCCCCGTCGGGCAACTCGACCGCGACCGAACCTCCGATCGTGACCGCGGAGGCGAGCAGCAGGGCCCCCGCAGCGCACATGGCGCCACGTCTTTTTTGCCGATGGATGGCGACACCCGGCATCGGTGGCCCCTTCCTGGGCAGGGTGACTCATGGCACGGAGCCGGCGGTCGGCAGACTCAGTGCCATACGAACGGCACCGCACGTGTCGGGCAACACGCGCCCGTCCGAACGGGTGGCAGCGTCGTCCGTCCGGGCCCAGCACAAGAGCCGTCCGGCCGGGAGGACCCGGGTGACCCGGGACAGGGGGACGACCGGCCAGGAGCTTCCCCGGCGGGTCGGTCGCAGCGAGGGAGGTGGTCACCGTGCGTAATACATCACTCCGGCACTCGCTCCGGAGCGGGCACACTGCGCACAGGTTTCCGATGCCTGGCCAGCCGGCCTCTCCGACCGCCCGCACGACACTTTTTCTCGCACTCGCGTTCGATAGCCGACCGGGCGATCCGGCGATCGGACCACCCCGTCCGCTGGTGGCCGACAATGGTGATGTCAGGATGGATCCATGACGACCAAGGTTTTTTTCGACATCACCATCAATGACGAGCCCGCCGGGCGGATCGTGTTCAACCTGTTCGACGACGTGGTTCCGAAGACGACGGAGAATTTCCGCGCGCTGGCGACCGGCGAGAAGGGCTTCGGTTACAAGGGCTCGTCCTTCCACCGGGTCATCCCGGACTTCATGCTGCAGGGCGGCGACTTCACCAGCGGTGACGGCCGCGGTGGCAAGAGCATCTACGGCGAGAAGTTCGCCGACGAGAACTTCAAGCTCACGCACAACAAGCCCGGACTGCTGTCGATGGCGAACGCGGGCCCCGACTCCAACGGCTCCCAGTTCTTCATCACGACGATCGTGACGTCGTGGCTGGACGGCAAGCACGTCGTCTTCGGCGAGGTCGACGGCGAGGAGAGCATGGACCTGGTCAAGAAGATCGAGAGCTACGGCTCGCAGAGCGGCAGGACCCGGGCCAAGGTCACCATCGCCGACTCCGGCGTCCTCTGACCGTACGAGGAACCCTCCGGCGCCCGGCCTCTCGCTGATCGATCAGCGAGAGGC
>NZ_JBHVEE010000272.1:0-4024 GCF_042802415.1 Streptomyces sp. NPDC057486
GCCTCGAACACGCCGGCGTCCCGCCACTGCCGGAACCGGTTGGAGACGGTCGACCAGGCGCCGAACTCCCGCGGCATCTCCCGCCACTGCCCGCCGGTCTTAAACCGCCAGATCACGCCCTCGAACTGCTGCCGCAGCCGTTCAGGGTACGGGCCGTACTCGCCGATCGGCAGGTATGGCCCGATGAACTCCCACTCTTCGTCTGTCAGTTGCACTCGCGTCACGCACGACGATCTACCGGATCAGGGCTCGGCGTGAGGGCGATTCCCGAAGATTGATCGCGACTCGATACGCGCCCTAGCTCAACGTTCCTAACGTGGCTGCCGCGATGGCCTGGCGCGGCTCGTCGGCCTGCGCGGTGACCCGGGATCGCTCCCACAGGTGCTCAACAGTCCGGGCCACGAGCGCCGTGACCACTCCTTGCTTGGAGCCGAAGTAGAAGACAGAGCGCCGCGGTCACCCGCGAGGATCAGGGCCTGCGCGGCTCGTCGATGAGCGAGCTGTGAGTCCCCGCTCGTACCGAAGCGCAACAGAGGCCGCCTGTACGGCAGCAAGAGCACACCCCGCAGATGGCACCACAGCAACCACCGCTCCCCTCCCCGGCCCAGGCACCCGGCGGGCGAAGCCAGTGAACCGCCCAGAGGGCCGCAAGCTGCGATCGACGCCAATCTCACCGGCCGTTACTACGACCCGCCACCGCAGCAGAGCCCGCGTCCGCTGAAAACGCCATTCAGAGAGCAGTTTCATGGTCCGGAGGCGGTAGGAGAAGGCCACGCCCCAGCGTCCTTTGGCGCTCAAAATGCGTTCGACGCTGGCGTTGTTGACCTGCTGGGCGAGGATGCCGGCCTCACAATGACACGGACTCCGAATCCGTTACCAGGCGGGCATGAAGTTCCACGTAGAACGGAAGATTTCAATCGATCTGTGATGCGCGCGGGCCGCGCGCGCCGCGCGGAGGGGTGGCGGCTCGCCACGCGGGATGCAATGCGGGATAGAGGCTGACCACGAGATAACCAGCCGCGATCACGAGCAAGGCCGTGGTGAGGCCGGTCATGGCAACCAGCAGGCCAGCGCCGAAAATGCCCACCGGCACCGCGGCCACAACCGTGGCCATGATCGCGCCGGACACGCGCCCCCGGAGCTCCGAGGGAATGCGGCTGAACTGGACAGAGGTCAACAGCGGGTTCACGGGTCCAGCAGCGATGCCAGCGAGAGCCATGGTGACGACAAGCGTGGGAGTTCCGGGCATCGCAGCGATGACGAAGAACTTCGGGGCCCCGGAAATCAGCAACGCGCCAGTCAGGATTACGTGCCGGAGGAACCGATGCCCAACTGCACCGAACAGGACCGCGCCCGCCAGGGCGCCGGCGCCGAAGGCAGCGACCGAAAGCCCCAGGGCGAGCGGATTGTTGAGCACCTGCTCGGCCAAGGTGGGCAGCAGCACGGTGAACAGGGCGTTGTCGGCCATGTTGGCGAACATGAACACCACGAGGATCCGGGGCAGCAACGTGTCCTCGCGGATGAACCGCAGCCCTTCGGTGAGCTCCGCGAAGTACCGCGACGTGCCTTTCGACAGGTGCGGAGCCTTGCGAGGCGATGCTCGGGGCACAGTCAGTCCCACGATCAGGGCTGATACCAGGAAGCTGGCCGCATCCAGGTACAGCACAAGGATGGGCCCGAGAGCCGCGAGGAGCACGCCGCCGAGCAATCCGCCGGTGAGCTGGGCGAGACGCATCACTGTCTCGTGCGCGCTCATCGCCCGTTCCAGCCGCATACCGCCGGCTTCGGCCAGGTCGGGCACGAGGGAGCGGCGGGCTGTTGTGCCTGGAACGTCGAGCATCGAGCCGGCGAACGTGAGGACCAGCAACAGCCAGAACGACAGGTGGCCCAGCATGTGCAGGACCGGGATCGCGGCCACCGTCATGCCGCTGGCCAGGTCGGCATGGACACTGCTGCGGATGAACCCCATGCGGTCCACCAGGGGGCCGCCGAAGAGCCCGGCCAGCACCACGGGAACGAAGTAGGCAACCCCGCTCAGCCCGGCCTGTGCGGGATCACCGGTGGTTTCCAGCACGAACCAGGGAATCGCGATCAGGGCGATCCGGTTTCCCGCGACCGACACCGCCTCGGCTGCCAGGACAGCGCCAAGCGCTCGCCGTGCCACAGTCGTCGACGTGCCTGAAGAAGTCACCTGGTTGCCGGCTCCCGACCCATGATGGTGGCCTGGTCAGTCGGAAAGTACCAGTCCATGAGGTCGGGCTGCCTACCGAAGTGCCCCCACAGACACGCCGCCGCCTGGTCATCCTGCGACGGTGTGCTCGGCCATCCGATCGTGGCCGTTCGGCTGCGATGCGCCGTTTTGGTGTCAGTGAGTGGCTGCGTAGGTGTTAAGCGAGAGCGCATGTTGATGGTTTCCGGCATCACTTGTCGTCCGGGGAGTGCAGGGATATCGGTGAGAAGTAGGAGCACTTGCAGCGGCCTGGGCCCGCACCGATCGTGTGCGGGGGTAGTGCGGACCGTGGCAAGATGACGGCATGTTGACCCGAAAGGCCGATGCCGCGTAGGCGTCCGAAGGGGCTGCGCGCGGAGCGTTGGCGGCCCAGAAGAGGTGTCCCGGTTCGCCGGATCCGAGGTGTTTCCGCGGCGACTCGCGTAGCGATTCGGAAGTTGGAAGAAGAGCGTTTGTGGCCAGGGGCTGTGGCCGCTGCCCTGGCGGAGTGCCGGTGGTATCTGGGGCAGCCAGGGCGCGTTCTGCCAGATCCAGTGATGGGCTGCGACTGCTGTGATCCTCTGGTGGCGCGAGACCGTCTGGAGGACGTGCTGCTGTGGCTTCCCCGTGGTGCTCGGGCTGACCTCGGCAGGCTCGTTGCCAGGTTGGACGCCGAGTTCGACCGCAGGGCCGTCTCCCTCAGCTCTCACCTCATGCTGGCAACTCCGTTCAGTGCTTGCGGGTATTGGCGTCGGCGATTCATGGAGAACTGAGGCCTCAGCGCGTTTCCATGAGGGATGGATCATGCACGCGTCGCCCGGACAACGACACCGGCCTGGGCCGGGATACGGCGGTTCAGCCGGACAGCCCCGGCCCGGAGGCGTGCCGCGGTACGGTCCGCGGCGGAAGGGACGCCGAGGCGTCCTGACCGATCGGGGGCGCTGTCATGCCGAACCGGCGGCCCGTGGATATCAGCCACTCTGGAAGCCCTGCGCCCGCGCGTGCGAGCTGCTGGCGGCCGTGGACCGGGTCCTTGCGCGCTACGCCGCCCAGCTGCCGCTGCAGGATGGTCGGGCGGTCCGGGCAAGCCGGTTTGGGTAAGCCGCCCTGGTCGGGGCGTGTTCGGGGCTGGGGAGGGTTGCGCCCACGGTTGTGTGCACAGGCGGCTGGAGAGGTGCGCCCGGGGTTGCACCGGAGGTACTACCGCAGGTGTGAACCCCCCTTTCCGGATTCCGGCCGCTTCTGCAGGTCAGACTCTGTGGGCAAGCCGTTTCCCGATGCCGACACCCCTTTTGTACGCGATAGCCGTACGAAGGGGTGGGTGTCTTGGCGGGGCGGCGGGCGGCGATGCTGTGGGAACTCCTGCGACCGCTTCTGTGCTGCGCGTTACGGTGATCTGGTTCTGATCGCGACTGCACGGGGGGTGTCCCTGATGGTGACGGCTCGACAGAAGCGGGGCGCGGCGGCGCTGACGCTCGTTGCGGTGCTTGCCGGATGCGGCGGAGGCGACGACAAGCCGTCTGCGGCTTCGTCAGCCGCCGCGACGACGCCCGCGCCCCGCGACGTCGTCGGCTGACCCCAAGGAGGCGGAGAAGACGGCGGTGCTCGCCGCGTTCGATGCGATGTGGGCGGAGCGGAGTGGCCGTACAACTCGACGGCTCGGGTGTGGGGTCGGGGTCCGTCCGAACCGGGGGCTGGATCTGTGCACAAGTTGCTCGCGTACTAGGGCCTGTTCCAGGTTGAGATCACTCGGTGGGGCGGAGGCTGCGGATCCAGATGAGGGAGCCGCGTAGGTGGAGCCCTGCGAGGTAGCTG